>WFUI01000137.1 GCA_015485035.1 Mariprofundus sp. | reverse complement strand
TATAGTCAGCTTCGTTATTCCTTTTTCGTCTTTGGGTGGCTTCCTCACATACCTTCATGTTGTTGATATGAATTGGAGCATTCTGGCTGTGGTGGCCATTGCGGCATTTGTTGGTGGCATCATTGGCAATAAAGTGATGGCATGCTAGGAATTGTTAACCATCTTCGTGGTGATATTGCGCGTGAATATATGCGGTTAACAGGAGAGTGTGGCTGAATGAAAAAACATATAAAAAGCATCTGGGCGATATGTCGTATTTGGCTGCCGGGCCTGTTGCTGGGTGGGTGCGTTTCTGGCATGTCACTCATGCCGACACCGAATTTATATGTGTCAGGCAAGGGTTATCCTGAGCAGAATATTCCTGACGTGCAGCGCTCACCGCATATTGATCTGCTTTATGTAACTGATCGGTTGGTAGAAATGAATCAGGGAGTAGCGCGTTACGGTAGCGGGCGTTCCGCATCCATGGCTTTTGGAACTGTTTCTGTAGATATAGGGAAGGGGCTGACATGGCCCGAACTGCTACAAATCAGTAAGTCAGCTACCAGATCCCGAGCTATTCCGGTGAATGTCGGACAGTACGTGGAATTGGGCCGTTTTCCTGAGATCCCGTATACTTTCAACATGGTTCATGGCAAGCCTGTGATTGATCCCGGTGTACAGGCCAGTGTTGAGGATATGGTCAGACAGTTTCAGGCAACCATGCGCCATCGTCTGGCTATGAGTCGTCGTAAAGATGTGGTGATTTTTATTCATGGATTTAATAACAGCTTTAATGATGCGGCAGCGCGATTGGCGGAAGTGTGGCATTTTTTGAGGCGACAGGGCGTGCCTTTATTATATACATGGCCATCTGGAGCGGGTGGATTGTATGGCTACCTTAGGGACAGGGAGTCGGCGGAATACACAATTTTTCATCTGAAGCAGACACTGGCTATGCTTGCTTCCATGCCGGAAGTGAAGCGCATCCATATTATTGCACATAGCCTTGGCACGCATGTGATCACAACTGCATTGCGGGAGATGATTATCGCACGCAGGGCTGCCGGAGAGAATCCGCATGATAGCCTGCGAATCAGCAACCTGATTCTGGTGGCTCCGGATATGGATATTGGTGTAGTACGGCAAAGGCTGATGGCGGAACAGTTCGGGCCTGCTATCGACCAGATTACCGTGTATACAGCACAAACTGATTTGGCGTTGGAAGTATCCTCATATATGATGTCCGGAAAGCGGTTGGGAAACCTGAAGTCGACAGATTTTGATGCAAAAGCAAAAGCTATTTTTGCCTCGGAGAAGAATGTAAGTTTTGTAAATGTGCTGGATGCGAGTAGTTTTATTGGTCATTCCTACTTTCTGGATAGTCCTGCGGCCAGTTCGGATGTGATTCGTGTGCTCGAAGGCAACAGGCCGGGAAGCAAAAACAGACCATTGATTCACAAGCAGGGCAGCTTCTGGGAACTTCCGGCTGATTATCCAGCGATGCGCCATGAGAAATGATAAAGAGGGTGCCAGCGATGCTTAGCATGATCTATAAATCCAACTTAACCTATGCACCGCTGTTATTGCCACTGTTATTGTTGCCCTTGTTCGCAGAGTGGGCGTGGAAGATTTCTTTTCCGGCTGCATTTAGTGGCGTGCGGGAATGGGTGCTGGTCGCAGATATTGTCTATATCATAGTGGTTCGGGTGTTGTTGCTGGATACCATGATGTTTATCTTTACACGTTCCCGGCGGGTGTTGCATGTGACATTAATCCGTGTGGTTGGCCTGTATCTGGAAATCACGGTGATTACTATCGTATACTTTGCCTTGTTATTTTATCTGTTGGATGTTTTTGAGCTGTTTCACTACAACGCATCGATCAGTGCCGCATCGCTGGCCAATATCCAACAACATTCATTTATGGCTGCACTGTATATTTCGACGGTTACCTTCACGACTTTGGGGCTGGGGGACTGGGTGCCTCAAACATTGAATGCGATGATGGCTGTGTCTGCAGAAGTGATTCTCGGCGTTGTGCAGGCAGGCGTGTTTATGGCAATTGTGATTTATGCCCTTCAAAATAAAGAAGTCGTTGCTCCAAAAGGAAGCTTGGATCAATGAGGTAAATTGTGTAATTTCTACTTTCTTTACAAATCAATAACTTGTTGCGCAAGCTATTGATTTAAGCGCTCATCCATGAGCGTTCTTCCACTTCATCGAAATTATCAAAATAGTGTGCATCTTTTTGCCACTTGCATCGTCCTATATGTGTAAATAAGTAATACTGAGGTAACGATGTCAAAAGCGATGGATCAAAATCTTAAATTAAATCCGGAACATGGGCTGCTCGATCTGCCGAATCGAAGACCAATATTGTTTCTGTTGCTGGCGGCGGTTGCATGGGTGTTGATCTACGAGCAACTGCCTGCCGTTGCAGCCTACCTGACTGCGATGCTGCCGGTGAACCAGAGCGGTCATCTGGCTGATTCTATTCGTTTTCTTGTGTTTGAAGCACCCAAGGTGCTGATGCTGCTCACCGCAGTGGTGATGGTAATGGGCATGATCAATTCATGGTTCACGCCTGAGCGCACCCGCGCCATGCTGGCGGGGAAGCATGAGGGGCTGGGCAATGTTATGGCGGCCACGCTCGGCATCGTTACGCCGTTTTGCTCCTGCTCGGCGGTGCCGCTGTTTATCGGCTTTGTGCAGGCGGGAGTACCGCTCGGTGTGACTTTTTCATTTTTGATTGCAGCACCGATGGTCAATGAAGTTGCACTGACACTGTTGTTTGCACTGGTCGGCTGGAAGGTGGCGCTGCTCTATCTGGTGCTTGGATTATCGATTGCGATTGTTTCCGGCTGGGTGATTGGTCGATTACATATGGAAGCGCATCTGGAAGACTGGGTGAGGGATATGGCCAAGGTAGATCCGGACTTTAAACCCGAGAAACTATCCATGGCGGATCGTCTGCAGGCAGGTTTTCAGTCAGTACGCGATATTGTCGGGCGGGTCTGGCTCTATGTGGTGGCCGGTGTGGCGATTGGTGCCGGGATTCACGGCTATGTACCGCAGGATTTCATGGCCGGATTGATGGGCAAGGATGCCTCCTGGTGGTCGGTGCCGGCATCTATTTTGATCGGCGTACCGATGTATTCCAATGCGGCTGGCATTATTCCAATTGTTGAGGCATTGCTGGCCAAAGGCGCGGCTTTGGGAAATGTTCTGGCTTTTATGATGAGCGTGATTGCGTTGTCATTTCCGGAAATGGTGATTCTGCGCAAGGTTCTGAAGCCACGACTGATTGCCACATTTGTCGGCGTGGTAGCCAGCGGCATTCTGATAGTTGGTTTGGTGTTTAATCTGGTTTTGTGACTGTTTTATAACTAATAAGGAGAACATATGGAGAAGATCGAAGTTCAAAAAATATCGTTGGAAGATGCTTATGAGCGCTGCCGCGAAGGGGTGCCTCTGCTCGATGTGCGTGAAGATGATGAGGTGGCCGAACTGGCTTACGCACTGCCAGAGGTGATTCACATGCCATTAAGTGAGCTGGAGTCCCGCTTTTCAGAGTTGCCTCAGGATCAAACGCTGATCACAGCATGCAAAGCCGGTGGCAGAAGTTTGAAGGCGGCAAGATTTCTTACATCAAGAGGCTACGATCAGGTCATGAGCATGGATGCGGGTATAATCCAGTGGAAGGAAAAAGGTTTACCTGTTGTGGCCGGAGTCGATGGGTTGGATGCTACTAGTCAGTCCGCAGAAGCATCGTGTACTTGCTGTTGTGATAGTAATGCTGGCGGCACTTGCTGCTAAAACGGAGTAAATAAGGAGGATAGTATGAAAAACATTAAAGTATTGGGTACAGGTTGTGCCAGTTGTAAAACAACAGTGGAGATGATCAATCACCTGGCTGAAGAGAAGGGTGTGACGATTGAACTGGAGAAGGTGGAAGATCTTCAGCAGATCATGGCCTATGGTGTGATGTCCACTCCGGCTGTGGTGCTCGATGGTGCTGTAGTCCATACAGGTGGCATTCCAACCTATGAAAAAGTGGAACAGTGGCTGGCTGCTGAATAGCGATGTTGAAGCATGGGTATGGCCTTCTGTTGTTCGTCTTTTTTATCCTTGCCGGTTCAGCCAGAGCTGTAGCTTGTGAGGGCTGTTCTGACCATACTCAGGCATGGTTCTATCCGGTATGGGCTGTATCAGCACCTTATGCACAAGCGATACGCGTGCGTGATACCGACAGTGCTCTTGGCCGCTATTCGCACAAAACCAAGCAAATCGGGCTCAAGGATATGGCACGTATTCACGGGCATTTGTGCGATGGGTTAGCGGTTTCATTTGTCGAGATTAAGGCTGTTCTGGTTTTGTTGTTTCCGGATGGGGTTGTTGATCGTACGGATTTGCGAGCGGTGTCCAAAAATAGTCCCTGCGGTGTGGATGCCGTTTCATTCATGACCGGCGCGCGTATCAATTTCCGGACGTTGAGCATTGATCCATCGGTTGGTGGAGGTTTTATTATCCAGCGTATATCCACTGGCGAAGCCTATCAGGTGAGTCTGAAAGCAGGAGTGCTGCCGGAAAAACAAGCGAAGCTGGAAGCACATATCCGTACATTGCGAGCCAAGGGTCAGCCCATCAGCGCAGCAGAGATTGATGAGGCAGAGCGACTGGCGAATCAGTTGAGCCGGAAGGTGCTTGGCACGCAGCCCGCCCGGTTGGTGCGTGTGAAGCGATTACATAATTTCCATTTTATCCCCATGGAAGTGGGTGGGAGTCGTGGCGATATTATCAATAAGAATATGCCTGTAAATCTATCGAACGTAGAGAGAAGCAATATGTAGAAGGAAGCTTGATGTAACACGAAGTAATCTATAAAGGTACACTTTCAAAAAGCATCGTAAGTATCAGATAAGAAAGCTTATATAGGAAAAAATAAGGAAATATATAAGGAGATAAATGTGAAAAAATACTGGATTGTAGCAGCAATGATAGGCATGACGATGGGGGCAGCGGGCGCTTCTGCACAGGATAACACCACTGATCATCCCGGCATGCAGATGCGGGGGATGATGGGCAGTGGCATGCATGTGGGCGGTATGAAGAGTGCAGGTATGCAAGCGATGGTTGATGAGCGTGAATCTGCTGGTATTCCAGAACAAATGAAAGCACGTCAGAAGGCCAAGATGAGAATCCACCTGGAAGCGGTCAGGGATATTATAAATGCCATTGCAGCGGGAGATTTTGATCAGGCATCGAAAACAGCTACTGAGCATTTAACGATGCGTAAAGGTAAGGATAAGCAGATGAAACAAATGTGCAAAGGGGTCAAGGCGGATTTCAAAACACTGGGTAAATCCTTTCATGCCAGCGGGGCTCATTTAGCAGAGGTGCTCAAGCAGGGAGATACGAAGAAATCTCTGATGGCCCTGAGCAACACGATGAATTATTGCATCTCCTGTCACGCATCCTACAGACAGTAAACAGCTGGCAGGCCGGTGTTATAGCCGGCCTGCCAGCTGAACTGAAAACAAAGGAGGTCACCCATGGAGTTTCATGTCATTAGCAGAAGAGAAAATGAGCAGGGCAGTACAGCTATATGTAAGCAGGCCAGCCTGACGCTGGATACAGCTATGCAGGGCCGGATGGATGCATTTAATCCGGCGGAGTTGTTGCTGGCATCACTTTCAGCCTGCATAATCAAGGGGATTGAGCGGATTGCACCGATGCTGGGTTTTTCATTTCGCAGGCTGGAAGTCCATGTTCACGGTGTTCGTCAGGATGTGCCGCCAAAAATGGAATCGATTCATTACGAGGTTCGGGTGGATACGACTGAAACGGATCAACGTCTGGAGTTGCTGCACGATAATATCCGCAAGTATGGTACGGTTTATAATACCATCGCGCCGGGTACGGAGTTAAGCGGCAGGGTTGTACGTATTCCTGCAACGGGTGAAACTTGATGAAGTATACAAATAGTTCGTTCAGTCGATTGCAATACACAATAGTTGTATTATGCATCTAAAAGACTATGGTTCGCACATAAGGAGTGTGTGATGAATGAATCGAAACATGATTTTCAATTGGATCAGGCCATAGGCATGCATGTGAATAGAACGGCATTTTTGATGACCGAAGAAATTGCCAGGCGATTTTCGAGTCAGGGGTATCCGATATCGGCACAGGATTTCGGTATTTTATTCCGACTATCGCAGCAGGGTCCGATGACGCAGGTGGAGATCGCAGCCTTGATGATGCGCGATAAAACCACCATCACACGTCGCATTGACGGGTTGGTGAAAAAGCAACTGGTTGAACGCAACCCTGACCCGAATGATCGCCGTTATTTTCGTATCGGATTGACCGACCAGGGAACAGGGGCACTGGACGTGCTGATTCCACTGGTCAGCGATTTCCAGCAGGAGCTGTTGCGCGATATCCCTGGCTCCGACAAGCAGACGACGATTAATACCCTGAAACAAATTTCCGAACAATTAATTGCATATAAAACAACAGGAGCAAACACATGAAAAACACCACACCACACTGGATAGCCATAGGCTTGTTAAGCGCGATATTGGTTGCAATCGGATTCAAGTTTGTCGTGCTTGGCAATACAGCCAAGGCCGATGACGGGCGTACCGCTGTATTGCTGGAACCAGCAGAGAGGCAGGCCGTGCTTGGTGAAATGCGCGTGCTGCTGGAGACCACCCAGACGATTGTCGAAGCACTGGCTGTGAATGATATGACGGCTGTCGATAAAGCTGCTCGTGATGTCGGTAGTGCTGCGATCCAGACGATGGACTTCAAACTGCGTGCCAAGCTGCCGCTGGAATTCAAAAAGCTCGGTTTTGGCACGCACTACGCCTTTGATGAAATTGCCGATATGGCCAAAGCAGGTAAGCCTGTGGCTGAGGTACAGCAGAAACTGGCGGCTACGATGAACAACTGTATTGCATGCCATGCCAGTTACCAACTGCCAGCTATCGGGTTGCTGGCTGCGGCAAAGTAGGGCGAGCATGAACGTGATTTCATTTATCACACTATTGCAGAATCATCCCATGGTGGGTTTTTTACTGGCTCTCGTGTTCTTCGCGTTCATGTTTGGCATCAAGAATGTCATTATTATTCTGTATTCGCGTAATTTTGAGAGAAGAAAACAAGAGGCAGATAGTAAGGGGGTAACATGAAGCTTACGAGGAAAATATATTTTCAGCGCTGCTATTTGATCATCGTGGCTGTGATGAGTTCACCGGGAATAATTCTTGCCTCAGGACTTGGCTCATTATTGCATCAGGTCGAGCAGAAAGCGCCGCAATTGCATGCAGCCAATGCCAGAGCCGATGCTTCCTCTGCCGGTATTCGGATAGCAAAAAGCCAGTATTGGGGGCATGGAGAAGTGTTCGGGCAAACCACGCACTACAATAATGATCGGCTGGTCAATCCGATTGCCTTCCCACCCGTGCTCACCCGCTCTTTGTTTGATCAAAACACCTATGGCATAGGTGCAGCTTATACATTGCCTCTGGATGTGGATGGACGCATTGCTGCGAAAGTTCATGCTCAGGAACATTTGAGTCAGGCCGCTCACCAGTCTGCTGCGCAGACCCGATTGGCGCTATTTGCACAAACAGTGAGCTTGTATCGTGGTCTGCAACGTCTGGAAGGTGTGAAGCAGGCTCACCTCGCACATTTGAAGGCGCTGCAAGGTCATCGCAAGGTGACTGAAATATCAGTGGAAGTAGGGCGTATCGCGGCAGTGGAATTATTGCGCATCGAAGCCGAAATTAAATCGGTAGAAGGCTTGCTGGCCGGTTTGAATGGCGATGAAGTGCGTTTACGTGCTACTTTAGGTGCATTGCTGAATCAAGGTGTTTTTACTGATAAAATAGAGATTCTGAGTGTGGCACCTGTAGATCAACTATCGTCTGAGAATGGTGATGAATCATTAAAAAATCGGCCGGACTTGATGGCCGCTAATAGTATTACCCGTGCTGAAAATGAAAACCTGAAGGGTGCAAAACGCGAGTGGCTGCCGAACGTGTCGCTGCGGGCTGAAACCCTGCGTAATCAGGGCTATACAGCAATCGGAGCCAATACATGGAGCGTCGGGGCTCAGGTTAGCTGGCAATTCTGGGATGGTGGCAGACGATTCGCTAATTCAGACAGAGCTTTAGCCAATAAAGAAGCTGCGCGACAGCAGTATCAGAGCACCCTTAATCAGGCTCGGGCTGAGTTGCAATCGGCCATGGCCGGCTGGCAGGCGGCTTCATTGCAATATCAGGCGGCGACTTCCGGTCTGAAATCGGCCACTGAAACCGAACGCATTCAGTCTGATCGTTTTAGCAGCGGCCGAATTTCTGCCGTGGATCTGATTGATGCGGAAGCAGCACTGGCCCGTGCCCGTGCCGATCATACCACAGCACTGGCCAACTGGTGGCTGGCAGATGACCAATTATATCTGGCCCGAGGCCATGCCCCTTCGGCATACGCGCAATCAGGAGATCAATAATGCTGAATATAAAAAAGAAATGGTATCTGTTACTTATTCCTGTGCTGGTCGGTGGAACTGCAGCATTATTGCATTCTCGTGTAAAACATATTGAGGATAGTCCGGTGATGAGTATATCCCCATGGGCATTGGAAACCGCAGTCGTGCGTGAGGGACGTATCAATCAGGGTTTTCCCGCGCTCGGTAAGGTCGTCAGTTCCAGTGAGGTGCGTATCGTGCCGCAAATCAGCGGAACGATACTGAAGATGGGGCCACGGGAAGGCGGCATGGTTCACAAGGGCGATCTGATTGTGCACCTGGATACGCGGGCTCTGGAGGCCGATGCTGGTTCTCTGAAAGCAAAACTGATCAGTGCTATGGCTGTGGAAAACAATGATCGCAAGGAACTGCAACGTGAACAGCATTTGATGAACGAAGGTGGTTCTTCTGCATCGGCGGTTGAACAACGCCAGACCCGACTGCATTCGGACCGAGCCAATGTAGCTGCGTTGAAAAAACAACTGGAATCGCTGCAGGTGAAAATCTCTTACGGGCATATTCTGGCACCGATGAGTGGACGTATTGCCAGGCGTTTCGCAGAACCGGGCGATGCCGTGTTTCCGGGTAAGGCGATTTATACCCTGACCGCAGAACAGGGCGGGCGCGTCGTGGTTCCCGTACCGCTTGATACGATTACCCGTATTCAGCCGGGTGGCCAGGTGGAACTGTCACTGGGGTCGCAACGCATGAGTGCCACCATCACCCGAATCAATCCGTCGCTGGATGCGCTGGCGATGGGCAGTCTGGAAATCGACTTGCCACAGCGTCCGTTCAATTTGCCCTCTGGAGCACCGATTGCTGTTCGCGTTTTCACCGCTGCTGCAACAGGTTTAATCGTGCCGGTGGACAGTTTGCGTCCGGCAAAAGAAGGTGCGCAGCGAACCTTATTCAAATTGATCGCAAAACCGACTCCTCATGTTCAATTATTACCTGTCAGCGTATCTGTGTGCGCCAGGTCTGCCTGTGTGATTGAAGGCGATTTGCATGCCGGTGATAATGTGGTCACGGCGCATGGCAGTGTGTTGCTGCAATTGCATGCTGGTGATCCGGTAATCTGGTCACCGCAGCAGGATATCCAGCCATGAGTTTCGCTGAAGGATTATTATCCCGGCCACATGCCATTCTGGCGGCAACCATTGCTTTTATTATTCTGGGCGTGATTGGATTTCTTTCCATTCCCACCAATTTGTTTCCGGATACCAACCGGCCATCAGTTTCGGTGGTGGTGCAATGGCCGGGGGCGATGACGACGGATGTGGCCAATGAAGTAACCCATCCGCTGGAAGTGCGTCTGTCCTCAATAGATGGTGTTCGGCGGGTCACCTCCACCTCACGTGATGAAGTATCGGCCGTACAGGTGGAATTTGAATACGATAATGATATCAATACCGCTGCCAATGCGGTGACAACGGAATTGTCGCGTGTACGTGGTCAGTTGCCCAAAGGTATCCATGAACCGCTGGTATTTAAAATCACCGATGCTGCGCATGCGGCAATGGTGCTGGCAGTCAGGCCGGTGAAAGATTCGGGTCTTGATATGGGGCAGGTACGGCGAATGGCCGAAAATCAGTTGCGCGATACGCTGATAAATCTACCAGGTGTGGCTGATGCCGAGGTGTTCGGCGGGCCGGTCAGACAGGTGGTGGTAGATCTGGATCGCGACCGTTTGCAGGCGCATCAGCTCTCTATCGCGCAGGTGATGGCGGCGCTGGCCGGTTCCAACATTTCACAACCTGCCGGTATGGTGTACCAGCGTGGAAATCGTTTTTTGCTGACGGCTCAGGCGCTGGCAAAGACACCGGATGATATCGCTGCGATTCTGGTGCCGTTGAATAATGGCACCTATGTACGGGTTGGCGATTTGGGCAGTGTGGGCTGGGGAGCGGCAGATCCGTCATCATTGTACCATGGCAACGGTAGTCCTGCCGTTGCTGTGTCGTTATTGCGTTCGGAGAAGGGTTTTACCAAGCCGGTCATTGATGCGGTGGATGCGAATCTGGCCAAAGTGCAGGCGCAGTTTCCTAATCTGGATATCCGTATTGCCGATACGCAGGGGCGAATTATCGGGCTGACAGTCGATAATATGCTCGATTCATTGCGTGATGCAGTGATTATGACGCTGATTGTGATTCTGCTGTTTCTGGGCAACTCCCGCGCCGCACTGGTGGTGGCGATATCGCTGCCATTGTCTTATCTGCTTACATTCGCCATTTTATGGTGGATCGGTTTTGAGTTCGATATGGTGACGTTGTCGGCCATTATTATCGCGGTCGGGCTGCTGGCCGATGATGTGGTTGTCGTCATGGAGAATATCGAGCGGCGCATGCGCGAAATGGGCGAGAAGGGTAAGGTGGCCGCCGTGCGCGGTCTGGATGAAATCCTGATGGCGGATACTTCCGGTACGGTCAGTACGATTCTGGTGCTGTTGCCCATTATGTTTATTGGTGGGTATGTGCAGACGGTGCTGCGTCCACTGACAGTGACACTCTCCGTGGCACTGTTTGCCTCACTGGTGGTGTCGGTCACCATGATTCCGCTGTTTGCACCGAAAATTATCAAACCGGGCGCGCGCGATCCGCTGGCATGGTTACTTAACCCATTTACCAACTATGTGATGGAGCCGGTAAAACGGGGCTATGTGCGTCTGGTTGACTGGGGCATGGATCACCGTTTGTTTATCCTGATTCTGTTTCTTGCACTGTTTGTGGCTTCGGCTTCCCAGTTACGTTTTCAGGGGCGTGAACTGATGCCGCTAATGGATACAGGGATTTCGCAGATTCGCTTTGAAGCGGCACCGGACACTGATGATCAACGCATGGCGCAGTTACTCTCGCAGGTGGAAAGCGCTATCAAAGACGAACTGTCTCCCGGCTGGCTGATCTCCATGTCCAGCGTGGCAGGGGCTGAGCCGGGTGTAAAATCATTCGGTGCGGCCCGGTTACTGCAACAGGGTGAGATTACGCTGAATATTGTCGATCGCTTTCATCGGGATCGTACGCTCGATGATATCAACCATGCCATTCAGCAGCGCTTACATCAGATACCGGGGCTGATCTCAGCCAATGTATCCGCTTTTGGTGCCACACCACTTTCATCGATTCGAGCCAGTATTGATATCATGATCAAAGGCCCGGACCCCGCTGTGCTCAGTCGGCTGGCAGATGAAGTGATGCAACGACTCCACCCGGTGCACGGATTAACCGGCATTGAGCGGACATGGCAGGAGCGTTCAGAGCGTATCGCCCTGAATGTTGATCCTGCCAAAGCCCGTTTATACGGACTGACAGCAGCCGATGTGGCAGCGCAGGTGGCCATTGCTGTCGGTGGAGCGCCGGCAGGCTCGATGCGGGTGCCGGGAGAAAATGCGATTCCGGTCTGGGTGCGTCTCAAAAAAGCTCAGAGAGCTGATCTGGAAAGTATTCGGGCAATCAATATCCGGGCAAAAAACGGACATTTTATGCCACTGGCATCGTTGGCTGAACCGGGCGTGATTACAGCACCAACGGCACAGACGCATCAATATCTGGAGCCGACTATAGATGTGCTGGGTTGGCGGCAGAATGTTGCCATTACAGCTTTACACGATGAGGTGATAGAGGCTATCGCCGATGTCGAGTTGCCGCATGGATACAGTATGCATGATGAAGGTGAGTACAAACAGCTGAATGAATCAGCACAACGACTGTTTAAAGCTATTGGCTTGAGTATGATTTTACTCTATTTAATGCTGGTGGTGACCTTTCGCTCCTTCCTCGACCCGGTCGCTATCATGGTTTGTTTGCCGCTGGCTGTGATCGGAGCGGCTTTCGGAATTATTCTGGGTGGAAAATTTCTCTCTATGCCGGGTCAGATGGGATTGATTCTGCTCATCGGAATCGTAGTCAATAATGGTATCCTGTTGGTGGATTTTGCCAGACAGGCGATGCGGGAAGGTACGCCCTTGCGCCAGGCTGTGCTCGATTCCGTAGCCAAGCGTACACGCCCAATTTTGATGACTGCGATGGCTTCAGCTGTGGGTATGATTCCACTAGCCATGGAATGGGCTGTCGGTATCGAACGCTTGTCGCCGCTGGCATTTGTGGCTATCGGTGGTCTGATTGCCGGCACATTCCTGACCTTGCTGGCTGTGCCGGTGCTGTTTTATTCGATTGAATCTCTGCATCGCAGAAGAACGGAGGAAACAGAGTCATGAATATGCAGTTGCAACAGGAATATATAGACAGGGTATGCGCTGAAAGTGAGATATGGAATGAGCTGCTAACTCTGGACGGGGCTGATATTCTGGAACTGGGTTGCGGTACGGCAGAATTGACGCGTCAGATTGCTGCAAGCTGTTCTGGCTGTCGGATCACGGCGATGGAGGTGGACGATATTCAGCACGCCAAAAATCTCCGGATCACAGATTTGCCGAACGTCCGCTTCGTGGCCGGCGGGGCGGAATCGATCCCGGCAGAAGATGACAGCTTTGATATCGTATTTATGTTCAAATCGCTGCATCATGTGCCGACGGATCAGATGGACATGGCCATGAACGAGATTCGCCGTGTGCTCAAAACGGGTGGTTATGCCTATGTTTCCGAACCGATTTGTGCCGGGAATTTCGATGAGATACTTTGTTTGTTCCATGATGAAAAAGAGGTTCGAAAAGCTGCATTTGAAGCGGTGAAAGCGGCAGTGGAGGATGGACGATTCAGGCTTGTGGATGAGGTATTCTTTCAGAGCCGGATGTTTTTCAGGGACTTTGCTGATTTTGAAGAGAAAGTGATTGCGGTTACCCATTCCAATCACCAGTTGTCGGATGCCCTTTATGAGCCGGTCAGGCAGAGTTTCAATATGGTGATGACCGCCAATGGCGCGCACTTTCTGATGCCGATGCGGGTGGATCTGCTGGAGGTGGTCAAGTAATGCAGGATATGTCATTTATGTTGCTGCTGGTAGGGCTGGTTGCCATCGTCAATCCGCTTGGAGCATTGCCTGTTTTTCTGTCTATGTCGGATAAGACTGATCCGAATGCAGATATGCGTACGATCAACCGGGCCGCTGTTGCGGTTGCCTTGATCTTGCTGATTTCAGCCTGGACTGGCGAAGCATTACTGGGATTTTTCGGGATTACTATTGACGCATTCCGGGTTGGCGGTGGCTTGCTGATTCTGTTGATGGGCATATCCATGTTGCATGGCAAACAGAGTCATGTGCAACATTGCCCGAATGAATCGGAGGAGGTGGCTTGCAAGGAAGATATTTCCGTGGTGCCACTGGCTATTCCGCTGATGGCCGGTCCGGGAGCGATCAGTCTGGTCATTCTCGATGCCAATAAAATACATTCATTCGGTGGTGAGGTTGTACTGGCTCTTGCGATCATCACAGTTGCTGCAATCGCGTGGCTGGTTTTACTTATTGCAGAAAAGATGCGTGATAAACTCGGTGTAATTGGGCTGAATATTGCCACGCGTATCATGGGGCTGATTCTTACTGCAATTGGCGTGCAGTTTATGGCTGATGGAATCAAGCAACTGCTGCCAGGGTTAGCATAAAATATTTCAGGGAATGTTTTATGAATTTACTCACATATGTAAGCACTGAGATCTACCAGCATGACAACGATGCGTGTACTGATTGTAGCAGTCGGGCAGGAGGGTGATTAAAGTGAGCCATGTTGATCGTATCCGGCATGGAAGGTGAGTTTTCTATGCTGTAAATATTTGACTATATTTTATCAGGAATATCGGATGAATTCACGAAGGGAAATGTCAGGAAGTACACTGACAGAAATGTACTGCTCATGGTATATAAGAGCAAAGGCAGGATAAGAAGCATGAATGTGATTGAATTTATTTCTCTGTTGCAGGATCATCCAATGGTTGGGTTCGGGTTTGCACTGGTGTTTTTCGCACTGATGTTCGGTATTAAAAATGGCATCGTGTTTTTGTATTCCCGGAACTTTGAAAAGAACAAGAGTCAAGTCCATCAAGAACCGGGTGGTTGAGCCATGAGATGTATGCAAGTACTGATTGCCACGGCAGAACAGGAAGTCTACAGAGGTCAGGCAAATATGGTTATTGCTCCCAGCGTTAGCGGTTCGCTGGCCATTTTACCCGGGCATACACCACTGCTGGCTGTGCTCAGGCCGGGAGAGATCAGGATTGACTGTCCGGCTGATCAGGAGTGTAGCCAATGTCATACCGATTATATGGCAGTTTTTGGTGGTTATCTGGAAGTTCAGCCGGATACTGTCACGATTCTGGCTGATGCAGTAGAACGAGCTGAAGATATTGATGCTGCACAAGCTCAGAAAGCGCTTGAAAAAGCCAGAAAGTTGCTGAGCTCTCCGGATAAGGAGGTTGCAAGTAAGGCGTTACTCGAGCTGGAATTGGCGATTGCAAAATTACGTGTGGTACGCAAAAACAGCCCTAAATCCTTCATGAAACCATAAGCCAGACAGGTTGACCTACAAGAACAGCTTTGTCTGTAAAAAGTTGCTTGCGATAGCCATGCGCCCATCTGTTTAGCATGTGGGGCGACCTTGTGGTTTCACGATTATTTTGCTGCGGTGTATCCAGGAAGGAATCTTGAAGTTCGGACTACCCGCATTTCAGTAGACGTTTATTATCTTCCAAAAATGTTCTTTCATAATCAACCGGCGATAGACCCAAATATATCATCAGAGCACTTATGGGCGAGTGCGCAAAACAGCATCGCAAGTAGTTGATTTGCAAGACAAGTAAAAATCGCATTTTTCATAATCTCAAAACCGGGGCCGTAACAGCAAGTATTTTTGATGATGCATTATGAAGAACATTTTTCCAATTCATGTAATTGAAGTCACGATATTTATTTCCACAGTTAATTTGTCTGTGCATTTCATTGGCTCTGGGTGCCTGCCACCCTCAATCAGGAATTAAAGTCAGTACTACAACAATTTGATCGAGAACGGGCTGCCGGAATATCGCCTGCGACTATGGTAGTCAGTCGCGTAGAGGGTGGAGTTTACCGCTTCATGAAAGCTCAGCCAGTCGTTCCGGTT
>WFUI01000136.1 GCA_015485035.1 Mariprofundus sp. | reverse complement strand
GGTGGTTGATATTGCCATGAATATCAAGCCTTCTGAACGTGGCGAATTTGAAATCACTGATGTGAACCGGGCGTATTTGACAACGGGTGATTTGCATGTTGAAAGACTTGGCCGTGGTGCAGCCTGGCTGGATACCGGCACCCATGAATCGTTGATGGATGCATCCCGTTATGTGGAAGTGATTGAAAAGCGTCAGGGCCTTAAAATCGCCTGCCCGGAAGAGATTGCCTGGGAAATGGATTATATTGATGATCAACAGCTGTTTGGGTTGGCGCAGGCTCTTGAGAAGAATGGTTATGGTCAGTATCTGCTGACCCGCTTGAAGGAAGGTAAGTAGGTGAACATTGTAAAAACAGCTATTCCGGAAGTACTGCTGATTGAACCTGATGTATTCGGAGACAGCCGCGGCTTTTTCCTCGAAACATGGAATCGCGAACGCTATATTGGTGCAGGTTTCCCTGAAGTGACGTTTGTGCAGGATAACCATTCTCGTTCCCGAAAAGGAGTGCTGCGGGGCCTGCATTTTCAGCTGAAGCATCCACAGGGTAAACTGGTGCAGGTTGTGACAGGCGCAGTATTTGATGTGGCCGTGGATATTCGAGTGGGCTCGCCGACATTTGGTCAGTGGGTCGGCTATGAGTTGTCGGAAGATAATCATCGCCAACTATGGATTCCTGCCGGATTTGCGCATGGTTTTTGTGTGATTTCGGATGTTGCTGATTTTATTTACAAATGTACCGACCTTTATCATCCCGAAGATGAGGGGCATGTGTTGTGGAATGATCCTGAAATCGGTATTCAATGGCCTATGGGAAAAGGGTTGTCGCTTTCGGATAAAGATCGATTGAGTCCCTTGCTGTCCTCGACTCCCGAGCAAAAACTGCCCAGGTATTCATGATGCGATTATTGATTACAGGCTGTGATGGTCAGGTCGGGACAGAGCTGACGCGACAGTCCGTGGCGCTTGGCTGGGAAGTTAAAGCAGTGGATCGGGCTGAGCTGGATATCACTGATTTTGGGGCTGTCAACAAGGTTGTTCGTACGTTTGTTCCGGATGCAGTGGTCAATGCCGCTGCCTATACGGCGGTGGATAAGGCAGAAAATGATCGTATTGCTGCTTTTGCCGTGAATCGAGATGGCCCGAAGAATATTGCTGTTGCCTGTGCGGATTTGGACATTCCTTTGATACACTACTCTACAGATTATGTGTTTGATGGAAGTAAGTCCGATGCCTATGTGGAAAGCGATCCGGTGGCCCCGTTGGGCGTGTATGGCGAGAGCAAGCTTGCCGGGGAGCTCGCTGTTACTGAAAACTGTCCGAAACATCTTATTTTGCGGACCAGTTGGGTGTTTTCGGCCCATGGCAATAATTTTGTTAAAACGATGTTAAGATTGGCTGGTGACCGGGAAGTGTTGGGTGTAGTGGCAGATCAGACCGGTAAACCGACCAGTGCGGGGGAGATTGCGCGGTTGACGCTGGCTATGCTGTCCAGGGCAGAAGGCAACTGGGGTCTATATCACCTGGCTCAGCCGGATGCTACAAGCTGGCATGCTTTTGCAGAAGCGGTATTTGATGAAGCAGGGAAGCAGGGGATGTTGTTGAATGTGCGGGAGGTCAGGGCTATTGGGACGGCGGATTATCCGACGCCGGCAAAACGCCCTGCCAATTCAGCATTACATTGTGGTAAACTGGTATCGGCTTTCGGTATCGACATCAAGCCATGGCTGGTATCACTGCCGGAAGTGATTCGGGAAATAAGATCTGGAATGAATTCTGTCTAGGTTTTTTACTGACAGTAATTATCATATATGTAGCTTTGCTCACTATGCTGTCCCAAACCTTGTATTTCACCTCCCATCAGTTGAATGATAGACCCGATGGTAACACCTCGGCCGATATTCTGTATTTAGGTTATATGTATGAATGCCGGTGATAAACGTCTGGGAGACTTGCTGATAGGATCGGGGGCAATTGATGAACATGAACTCCAGTCCGCTCTGGTGCTTCAACAGCAGTATTCAGGGAAAATAGGCGAGCTGCTGGTGAATCAGGGATCCTGTACAGAAGATGACATACTTTCCGCTTTATCCGTGCAGCTGGGGTTGCCACGGTTGCAGGGTTGGGGTGCATTTCCGGAAAATATTGATGATATCTTGTTGTGCGGGCTGGAACGCAAATGGTGGCTTAATCAGCGCGCCACTCCGTTGGGAGAGCGGGATGATTCATTGTGGGTTGCCATGCCCGATGTTATGGACTCTTTTATTTCTGATACGCTCTGGAAAAAAGCATCCAGAAAGGTCATGCCGGTGATTGTAGGTAGTCACGAACTTCGGCAGTTGCTTTCACTGTTGGAGGAAGAACATACGTATGCCTTACAGTCGGAGGATGAATCTCTGTTGCAGGATCTGGCAGCAGGTGCCCCGATTGTACAGTTTGTGAATGATGTCATTCAGCGGGCCATGGATGCCAAGGCATCCGATATTCATTTTGAGTCCTACCGCGGTATTTTTCGGGTGCGTTTTCGGGTGGATGGTGTATTGCATGAGGTGGATCGCCCCAATCTGAGCATGCAGCCGGCTATTATTTCCCGTCTTAAACTGATGGCCGGGCTGGATATTTCTGAAAAAAGGTTGCCTCAGGATGGCCGGATTCGCATGCGGGTGGGCGGTTCCGATCTGGATATTCGTGTGGCCACATCACCCGGCATTGCCGGAGAGTCTGTCGTGCTGCGCTTGTTGCTCAGTGAAGGTGGTATCACAAAACTGGCGGATTTGAAGATGCATCCGGATCATCGGCAGCAGGTGGATGGCCTGCTGACGGCAACCAATGGAATTATTCTGGTGACGGGCCCGACCGGCAGTGGTAAAAGTACAACCCTGTATTCATTTCTGCGCCATTTATCCGGCGATGAGCGCAAGATTATTACCGTCGAAGACCCGGTGGAATATCAGGTGTCCGGTATCACTCAGATTCCGGTGAACAGCGAGATTGGCCTCACTTTTGCATCGGTATTACGCTCGGTATTACGTCAGGATCCCGATGTAGTGCTGATCGGTGAAATCCGTGACCGTGAAACAGCTGAAATTGCTGTGCAGGCAGCTTTAACCGGGCATCTGGTGCTTTCCACCCTGCACACCAATAATGCCGGCAGTGCTTTTGTGCGTTTGATGGATATGGGGGTGGAGTCCTACCTTCTGGCCTCATCCGTGATCGGAGTGCTAGGCCAGCGACTGGTTCGTTCGGTATGTCCACATTGTCGGAGCGATGATGCCGCCGCTTTGCCTCAGGCAGAAGCCCTGGGCTGGGGAATCGTGCAGCAAAACTGGCCTGATCTGGCGCCGGCGGCGAATTTTGTACAGGCCGGTGGCTGCGAGCATTGCTTGAATTCGGGG
>WFUI01000135.1 GCA_015485035.1 Mariprofundus sp. | reverse complement strand
GCCGCGTCATACCAGGCCAGCGCCCTGCCCCGGAATTCCCACCCCGAACCCAGCACGGCTTCCGGTTTCATATCGAGTCGGTTCTGAATCTTGTCAAAACGTTTCTCGCCGCTGACAAACCCGGCTGTTTCGTTTTTCACTGCGCCATGCAGGGTCCATTCCACGGCATCAACATCCGTACCGGCAAAGAACAGCAATGCGCACAAGCAGATCAGACGCTTCATCTGTTCAGGCCTTTCTGGCCTTGAGCAGAACCGGGAACAGATAACAGCTGGCCAGATAGCAGATAGCCATGGATCCGGCCACCAGTACGCCGAGTTTTACCTGCGGGTATAAATGGGCTGTAAGCAGAATCAGAAAACCGCCGATCACTACCAGCGCATTAAATAGCAGCGCCCTGCCGGTATCATCATTGGATGCTACAACAATTGCCTCATGCCCGAGACCCTGCTGTTCATAATAGCGATAGCGATAAAGATAGTGGATGGCGAAATCCACGCCGATTCCGAGCGCCATAGCGCCGGTAATGGCCGTACCAATCTCCAGCGGCAGGCCGATCAGCCCCATGATACCGTAGATTACAGCCACCGAAATCGACACCGGCAACAGGGCCAATGCCGCATCACCAAGTCGGCGGAACATGACCAGACAGAGCAGAAAGATAAACACCAGCGCCAGCAGCAATGACTGAATCTGGCCAGTAATGATCAGATCGGAAAAACGGAAGGTGGTATATGCTGTACCGGCAAATTCCATCGTCGCGTTCGGGAACCACGCCTGCTGGTGCGATTCAAGCAAATGTACCAGGTGCTCGGCATCGGCGCTGCTGTCACTCTTTAACTGGATACGTATATGAGCCTGGCTGTAATCGGAAGTGATAAATGAATCGAAATCATCCGGCGCGCCGGAAAAGGAGTAAAGCAGCAGATATTGCGCGGCCAGATCGGAGCTGGTCGGGGTAACGCGCCAGGACTGTTTGCCTTCATGCATCACCTTGTTCATTTCGGACAGGAATTCGGCAATCGAGGAGGAGTCCCCCACCACGGCTTCGGTTTCCGCCATCGCCTGCAACTTACTCATACCTGCCAGGAATGACGGGGACAACACACCATCCTGCACGCCGGTATCGAGCATGACATCAAGGCTGTTGGTGCCTGCAAAATGGGCATTCAGCGTCGTATCGGCCAGACGGATCGGATCGGAGGGACGGAATTCCGACACCAGCGAAGAATTCACCTGCAACTGCGACAGACCATAAGCAGAGCCTATGATTAACAGCGCAAAGATAGCCATAATCCGTTTCGGATGATGCACCACCACCCGGCTCACCCAGTTCAGATAGCCGCTGAAAGCCAGCTGTTTCAGTGCTTTTTCCCGGTGCGGCAAGACCGCCTCGATAGCCGGAATAAACAGAATCGTAATAATAAAAGCATAGATAATTCCGACCGCCGCGAACACACCGAAATACCGCATCGGCAGCAAATCAGAGGTCAGCATGGCCAGAAAACCGGCTGCGGTGGTCAGTGTCGTCATCAGAATGGGTGACCACATGCCGCTCATGCCGGCGATGATGGCATGCTGTTTGCTCTCCACCTGACCACGCCCGGCTTCAACTCTTATATGGGTCAGAAGATGCACAGAATCGGCAATGCCGACAGCCAGAATCAGAATCGGAAGCAGCGTCGTCACTGTATAGATCGGGATTCCGACTGCCGCCATCGTACCGAGCATCCACAACTCGGACAGAATCACCACTGCCAGCGGAATCAGTACGCCGCGAATATTGCGAAAGGCGACAAATAACAGCAATGCCAGCAGAGCCAGAATCATCGGCTGCATCTGCTGCATATCCTGCGGCATATAGGCACCGAACACGCCTTCGATAATCGGCCGCCCGGTAATCAGAATTTTTTCCGGCCCGCCCCGGGCATCAATCTCGCTCACTTTATCTTTGATCAGTTGGTAAATGTCGTGGTAATGACCGATGTAGCTCGGATCCGGGCGCACGACAATCAGGGTGCCCTTGCCGTCTTCGCTGACGATCGAACCCATATAGATACCATTATCGTCCAGTCGCTGGCGTAAATGGGAGATCGAAGCAGGTGTGGTCAGCGGCTCACGCATAAAGTGCTCAACCTGCATACCATCGGGCGTGCCACGTATATCCTTGATGGTCGATAAACTCATCAGATCCGACAGCGCCAGCGTTCGAAACTCCTTGTGCATCTGCAACCAACCGGTGAGTTCATCGACCAGCTTCAATGTATGCGGATTATAAATACCATCCGGGCTCTGGTTGTTGGTAATCCCGATCACCACCATATCGGCGGATGAAAAAAGCTTTTCCAGCTTCTTCTTGTTGAGATAGGCATCCATGCTGTGCGGCAGCATGTTCTCGATGTTGGTTTCCATCTTGATTTTCGGCAGCTGCGAAACAAAGCTGACCGTGGCAATAGCCAGTAGCAGCAGCACCAGCCAGGCGCGATGGACAATAAATGAGAAAATCTGTTGCATGGGGTTCATCCTTTTTGGAGTTTGATCATCCACAATATTTCACCGGCAAGAGCAAAGAAAACCAAACCTTCCATAATGTTGACCTATCTTAGTGGTAATCGATTCTGATTTTGATTTACTTCCGACATGCTGAAACCAAATAGCCCCGGTTCTTTTTCCGGGACGTTATCATCCGCATGCCACGTCAGGTGATGACATGATAATCACGCAAACGAAACCATTTGCGTGAAAAGATAAACCGGAGCACCGGCTCCGGTGACAGGCTGGTCACATCGCCTGTCATGTTTTTTCTGTAAAAGGCTCTGCACGTGGCATTTTGCCAAACCGTTTTTTGCATCTGTTGTCGCATCTGTGCAATGTATTCGGCCTGCAGATCGGCCCTGGCATCGATGGCTTTGATGCGTTGATCCTGTTTGACGGCACAAATCGCCTGCACTGTATAATCGGTCATGGCTTCCATATACAATATTTGCGAACTATGGCCTGAGCCGGTGTTGGGGCCGTTGACCTTAAAGTAGTTCGGATAACCGGAAACAGTAATGCCCTTATACGAGGCAATCTCTGTTTCCCATTCCGCATTCAGGTTGCGGCCACCCAGACCATAGACCTGAAATGTGAGCGCCTTTTTCATATTGGAATAGGCATAAAACCCCGTCGCATAGACAATGATATCCAGAGGAATGTCTCTACCGTCCCGGGTTCTGATCCCGGTCGGCGTGATGCATTCGATGCCGCTGATATCCACATCGACATTATCCCGCGACAGAGCCGGCAGAAAGGCATTGGTCGGTATGACTCGCCTGCTGCCCATTTCATAATCGGGCATCATAAACCGACGCAACTGTTCATCATCAATATATCTGTCCAGATTCTTTTCCAGCGCCTTGCGATACAGGCTTTTTATGAATCTGCTCAGTGGTGCAGTCAATGTATAGTGGCGAAAGGCAACAAATCGCACTTCATGGTAAGCAAAAATAAGAAAACGGATAAGCTGGCGTATGCCCGGCAGATTTCTAATCGCGCGCTCCACAGCGCTGTAATTTCTGTCTCCCCGCGGAATGATCCACTCAGCCTCGCGCATAAATAATGTCAAGCGGCCTACCTTGCCGGCAATGGTCTGAACAACCTGAACCCCCGAACATCCCGAACCGATCACCCCGACACGTTTTCCCTCATAAGGCACGCTGTGATCCCACTGGGCTGTATGGAATTTTGCCCCCTGAAATGTGTCCGCGCCCGGAATATCCGGCATATGCGGATTCGCCAATACGCCGCTGGTATCGATAATAAAACGTGCGCTATAACGCTCGCCTGATTCGGTTTCCACAAGCCACAAGCATGTGTCTTCTTGATAGCTAAGCCGCGTGACGCTCTGGTTGGTTCTGGTATGTTTTTTTATATCGAACGTATCAATGATATGGTTGGTATAGTCGAGCAATTCGTTTTGTGGAGCATAGGTTTTTTTGAACTTATACGGTATAAAGGACACAGAATACAGGGCGGTTGGAATATCCACCTCGGCGCCGGGGTAGGAGTTATCCCGCCATGTTCCACCCGGCTCAGCGCCACGCTCCAGCAGGACAAAATCGTGACAATCTTTCTTTTGCAAACGAATCGCCGCCAACAGGCCCGAGAAGCCTGTACCGATGATCACGGTCTCAAAATATTGAGCATCCTTTTGTGTCACAACTTATCCCCTTGTTTCGGCATAGCTTAACAAGCATAACGAGGCATAGGCAAGAGCCGTTGCGATAGGTGCAACGTTACATTTTGCAGTCTCAAAAGGCCTGGTCTCTGACATATGCAGTGCATGATTCCGGTTCATGGTTTACTTCCGGTAACCGCGTTTAAGCATACGTTCGGAGAATTTCCGATCCGATAAACCGGTATTATATTGTTGATCTGAAAATTCCATCTCGGTTTTATGACCGGTCTGGATATTCTCCATCAACATCTTCGTTGCCGTCCAGATACCCTGAATCTGTTTCACTTCAGTGGCATAAAAATGTTTCAATTCCTGCCCCTTGCGATCCCAGTAATCAATACGGATGGGCAGGTCGATATCTTTGCGTATATAGTTCACCGTTTTTGAATACCCCAGATTCTTTTTCAGATCATCGGTTTTCGGCACGCCCTGTACCACCCAGCAATCGTGCCCATCCACTACTTCGGAACCGGTCAACGTCCAGTTGTAATCCTCCAGCTCCGGCGTTTGTTTGATATCTTCAAAGGTAAAATCGGTACCCATGAAATAGTCGCCCCGATCAGAGGATGAAATCCGGCGTACCTTCTTCAGAGCCGGCAAATAGAGCCACTGATCATCATCACGTGCCGTACCGTCATAATCGTAGGTCAGCAGCGCAGTATCACGGATATTGGCAGGCTTGAGGAAATAGGAAATCGACTTGCTGTCCTTGCCATAGTCCTTTCGAAAGGCAATGATGAATCGTTCTCGCACGCCGCCCCTGCGGTCAATCAGTTTCTGATAGATTTTCTGGGTCAGGTCGTCGCCGTCATCGCGATTATCCACCCGTTGCATAATCTGATCTCCTGTCAACGCTTCCCCGTAGGATAATACCGACGTCATGCCGGTAATAATCGCCAGCGCAAATACAATCAACGCAATTTTCTGTGTGTTCATATTTCTCTCCTTATAACCAAAAAACCAAATCAAAATCTTTTCACCACTAAGGCACAAAGGGAAATCAAAATCATTGAAGGTTTGGTTTTCTTTGTGCCTTTGTGTCTTCGTGGTGAAAGTCTATCATCATGTTTTATCGCCAAATACAAAACGTGGCCGTGCTGCCAGAATCAGAGCTGGCAGCACGGTCAGGGTGGCAATGAATGAGGACAGCATGGCCGCAGACACCAGCAAACCCATCTGCTGATTCGGCGGCATGACACTGGCCAGCAATACCATAAACCCGGCAATCACCACCACGGCATTGAACAGAATTGTCTTGCCTGTGGTAGCCAGTGTGCGAACCAGGGCCTGAACAGCCGGGTCCGCATGCCCGGCAACGCCTGATGGCGCGACACCTGTCCGTCTGAACTCGCTCCTGAATTTATAGATCAGGTGAATGGCATAATCCACGCCGATACAAATTGCCACCGACGTAAACATCGATGCACCCCAGCCAATCTGCGTATCGGTCAGCCCCATAAATGCGAAATTGAAAATGACCGCTGCCAGCACCGGTGTCATGACAAACACCCCTGCCGCAAACGAGCGCATCATCAGCCATGCAGCCAGAAAAATAGCCAGCACCGTCGCAATAATATTAAAACGCAGATTATCTGTAATCATCTGTGTCTGCACATAGGAGATATGGCCGTTGCCGGCAATGCTCCATGTGATGCCCAGCGGATCAAAATATTTGGCTGCCAGCGTGTTCAGATCGTGTTCAATCTTGTGATAAGGTACATACTGTCCCCTGGTCAGAAACAGGCGGATATTGGCCATGCGATATTCGCTGTCCACCACCTCGGCAAAATCATCCGGCGCGCCGGAGAATGAGTAGAGCAACAGATACTGGGCTATCAGATTGGCTGAATCCGGAATTCTGGCCATCTCGGGGCGATTTTCATTCATGACCCGGTTCATACGGCGGATATAGTCGACGATGCTGATCGTGCCGCCGACGATGGCATTACCCGACTCCATCTCCTTCTGGAATGCCCATACAGCCTTTAACACGTCCGGTCTGTAAAAGGTTTCCGGTTTCCCCCCTTCCAGCAGCAGGTTATATTGATAGGAGCCGATAAAATGGCTGTTGATCACGTGATCCGCTTTGACGATGGGTGAACCCGCTTTGAAATTGGCCACGTATGCGTCATCGACATACACGCTCGATGCCGCCCAGGCTGAGAAAAAAATCAGCCCGCTGGTCAGAAACAGGGTCAAGGTCACATGACTGCCCACCCACAAACCCAGCCGGGATAGCTGGCAGGAAACAAAACCGGCCGTTTGTATTGTTTGCGCTCCACCCTGCCCTGCTGATATTCGGGTCTTCAGCATGCGTGGCGCAGCCACTGTCATCAGCATCAGCATCGCCGGCACCAGCGTCAGCGACACCATCATCGCATAGATAATACCGACAGCTGCAAACAGACCCATCATCTGCAAGGGCACCATGCCCATACTCAGAAATGATAAAAAACCAATCGCTGTCGTTACCGAGGTCAATACCACCGGTCGCCACATTTCCTGCATCGTATCCAGTACCAGATCACGGCGTTCATGATCGGGCTTGAGCAATACCAGTTCGTAATATTTACCCAGCAGATGAATCGCATCGGCCACGCCAATCGCCATCAGCGTGACCGGCACCATGGTGGTGGTCGGATATATCGGCACCCCGGCAAAAGCCATAATACCCATCGCGCCGAGGACCGAAAACGTCACCACGACCAGCGGAATCACCACCCCGCGCAACGAGCGATAGGTAAAAAACAGCAGAATCGCCAGCGTCAGAAACACCAGTGGCATCATCAGGCCCAGATCCTCGGCGATGTACATGCCGAGCGTGGCTTCCAATACCGGTTTGCCGGCCACATAAAATTGTTCATCCCTGCCGGCAGTCAGCTCATCAACCGTGTGTTTGACCGCTTCGTAGACTTTAAATTTGTCCAGTCCGCGCCTGGCCAGCAAGGCTGCCGGCTCCAGCTTCACGATGATGGCAGCAGCCGAGCCATCTTTGGCGACAATAAACCCGTCATAGATATCAAAATCATGAATCTGTTGTTGCAGGGATTGCAGTGCTGCCGCATCATCTGGAAGGCTGTCCATAAACGGTTCAACTTCCATGCCATCAGCAGTACCGCGAATATTATCCTCGGTGGCGATAGACACGACATCCTGATCGACGACGCCGGGTAATAAACGTATGTGATCGGTCAACTGGCGAATGATATCCAGCGTATCCCGCTGATAAATGCCACCCTGCTCGCGCACCACCCCGACCCATATCAAATCGGGCGTGCCGAAGATTTCTTTCATGCGATCATTGTTCAGGGTGGCCTGATGTCCGGCCGGAATAAAAGCGGCAGTATCGGTTTCTATTTTCAGATGCGCCATCTGCGATGCAATCACCATGGTCAGACCGACAACCAGCATAATCACCAGCTTCGGCCAGTCCACGACCATTTCCATAAAACGCGTCATGATGCTTTTCCGGCTTTCAGTCCGCTCTGAATCAAATCCAGCAAACTGTCCAGTTCAGCTTCCAGCTGTTTCAGCGGCGCATCCATACACAGTGGCATGTTATATTTGGCCGTAGCATTATATATATCAGCCGCCACCGATGCCGCATCGCAGACACGGAATTCACCGCCATCGATACCGGTCATGATGATATCCCTGATTGTCTCACCGGCCCTGTCTTCAAAATGAAGCAACACATCCCGGTGTTTATCGGCAATCAATTGGACGAGCTCATACATGTGCGGGGTTTCCGATACAAAATGATGTAAAAAACGCAAGCGCGCCAGACAATAATCCCGCAACGCCTGCATAGCTGCATCTGCCTGTGCTGCCGCCCGTTCACCGGCTTCGGCTTTTTCGCTCATACAAACCCGCGCGCCTTCAACAGCAATATCTTCCTTGTTTTTATAGAAACGGTAGAGGTTTCCGACACTCATGTCGCAATCGGCAGCAATTTCCGCCATGGTGGTCTTGCCATAACCATAACGCGAAAAACGTTTGATGGCGGCAGCAACGATGATTTCTTTATCCGATGTTGGCATGGCGTAATCATGCGGGAGTGAATAATGAATAACAAACAATAATATTCATTATTCACTTCATGCGTACTCGCTACTTGATTTTATCGCCGTATTGCTGGCGCAATTCACGGCGTAGAATTTTGCCGACATTGGTTTTCGGTAACGTATCAGCAAAGATGATATGTTTTGGACATTTATAGCCGGTCATATTTTTGTGGCAATAAACCCGGAGTTCTTCTTCGTCCAGCGTTTGGTCTGCCTTGACCACAATTGCTACCACCGCCTCGCCGGATCCGGGATCAGCCACGCCGATCACGCCTGCCTCCAGCACCTTGGGATGCGCAGCTATCACAGCCTCGATCTCATTGGGGTAGACATTAAAACCCGACATAAGAATCATGTCCTTGAGCCGGTCAACGATATAGACAAACCCGTGCTCATCCATTCGAGCCACATCGCCGGTATGCAGCCAGCCACCATCCGTCAGCGTTTTTTGCGTATCGCCATCATGTTGCCAGTAACCACGCATCACCTGCGGCCCTTTCACCCATAGCTCACCCGTTTCACCGATTGCCTTTTCCTTACCGTCCTTGCTGCGAATGGATACATCGGTGGATGGAAGCGGTAAACCGATCGCGCCTGTATAGGCCGGAATGTTTACCGGGTTGATACACACCGCCGGCGATGTTTCAGTCAAGCCGTAGGCTTCAATCAGGGTATTACCGGTCACCTGTTTCCACTGCTCGGCGACACTGCGTTGCACGGCCATACCCCCGCCCAGCGTGAATTTCAGGGATGAAAAATCAAGCTGCTCAAAGCCCGGCGTATGCAGCAACGCATTGAACAGGGTATTGATGCCGACAAATATCGAAAAATGTTCCTGTCGCAGTGTTTTGACAAACGCGGGAAAATCCCTCGGATTGGTGATCAACACACTCCTGGCACCGATCTTCATGGCAAACAGAGCGTTGGCTGTCAGGGCAAAGATATGATACAGCGGCAGCGCCGTGATGCTGACTTCTTCCCCGTCTTTCAGCGCGCTGCTGGCCCAGACATAGGCCTGTAACAAATTAGATACCATATTTCGATGGGTCAGGATTGCGCCCTTGGAAACCCCTGTGGTACCGCCTGTATATTGCAGGAAAGCAATATCATCGAGATTCTGTTCCACTCTGCTAAAGGTGAGTTCCGCACCGGTGGCAAGCGCATCATGCAAATGAATAGCGTTCGGGATTACAAAATCCGGCACCATTTTTTTCACGTACTTGATCACCCCATTGACGATAAATGAGGCGGGAAAGCCGAACAAATCACCAACCTGAGTGATGATGACATGGCGAATGGCAGTCTTGTCCACCACTTCGGCCAGTGTATGGGCAAAATTCTCCAGTACAATAATGGCAACCGCACCGGAATCGTTCAGCTGATATTCCAGTTCGCGGGCTGTATAGAGCGGATTGACATTCACCACGATCAGACCTGCCCGCAGGGCTGCAAACAGAGCAACAGGATACTGCAGAACATTGGGCATCATAATGGCGATACGGTCGCCTTTTTTAAGGCTCAGCTCACCCGTTAAATAAGCAGCAAAATGACGGGTCAGCCGATCCACGTCATCAAAGCTCAGATCATGGCCGAAATTCGAATACGCAGGTCGCTGACGAAAACGCTCCACGCTCTGTTCGAACAGATCTGTGATTGAGCTGTATTCGCTCGCATCCACTGTTTCGGGTACGCCGGGTGAATAGGATTTCAACCATATTTTATCCATTACCCCTCCCTGCCGTACTTCTGCAACAGTGCTGCATGGAATCGCCGCACAATCTCACCGGCCGGCTCCACCTGATGAATACCCGCCACGCTCTTGCCGGCCTGCCAGAATTCCCGTTCGCCATCCTCATTCAATGAAGCACGGCGCAACTGAAAGGCTGAACGAAGCGTATACAACATACGCAGCCAGTGTTTGCTTCTGTTACCACGCAGCATCCGCCTTGCCAGCGGCCCGACCTTCAGCCCCATGGCAGACACATGCGGCGTATTGATCAGGGAGACAGGCACACCGGTGATACGTTCACTCAATACAATATCCTGCTCCTGTGCCTCAATAATAGCCTGTTTGTAAGGTGCTGCCGCCCGGCACTCGTCGGTAGCGATAAAACGCGTCCCTAACTGACATCCGGCATAGCCCATTCGCATCGCCTCAACAAACTGGTTCTCATCGCCGATCCCACCGGCACATATCAGGGGAAGATTCAGATCACCCAGTTCATCAAGCAACTGCTCAGCGGAGAGGCGACCTGCATGACCGCCTGCCCGGTTATTAACGGCAATCAAACCATCCACACCGGCATCCAGCGCTTTCATCGCCCACTTCCGCTCAGTCGCATCGTGATAAACGATACCACCATATTCGGCCACCCGCTCTACCACCCAGCGCGGATTCCCCAGCGATGTGATAAAAAAACGAACCCCTTCCTCCAGGGCAATGTTCACCCATTCCTGCATGCGCTCCTGATAACGCCGCGATGACTTTTCAATCAGGGCATTCATGCCGACAGGTCTGGAAGTTTGCTGCCGGATCAGACGCAAGCCTTGGCGGAAATCATGGCCGTATACAAACGTGAGTGACACCGGCTGCACGATGCCCAGACCGCCCGCGCCGGAAACTGCTGCCACCAGTTCAGGATTGGAGCATGGATACATCGGCCCGCAAATCAGCGGCACCTCCACATGTGCCTGTCTGGTAAATGGTGTTTCAAAGCCTGCAGCATTCATCCAAGTGTATCCTTCGGCCTGAGTTGCCAGTGAACGTTCAGGCGCGCCACTACATCTCCGGCTGCATCGCTGATTTCCGCATATACCATGTGTGTGACGGGTTCTGTAATCATTCCGGGAGAATCGGCCCGTCCTATGGCCTGCAGTTGGCCGCGCGCTTTTTTCAGGTATTCAATTTCCAGTCGAATCACGATGGCTTTTACATTGTCCGGCAGCATTGAAAGCATGGCCAGACCGCTTGCCAGTTCACCCAGATTAGCCAGCGCAATAGCGTGGATGGAATGCAGGTGATTTCTCAAAGCATGCCGGTCCCGCAATTCTATGCATACATCACCACGTTCGAGTCGTAACACCAGCGGGTGTATGGAGCCGGAATAAGGTGCCATCCGACCCAGCATCAGGCTGTAGAGCCTGCGACCGAAAGCCGTTTTTCCCCATCGCTGCCACAGGCTTAATACCCGCCCTTCAACACTTTCTGTCATCACACACCCTGCTGTCACCACATCAAATCGCTACGATCTTCACAGTATAGCAGAGAGGCTCAACTTTGTTGCCCGTTATGCGTAATTCCCGTCTGGAAACTAATGGCCTGCAGCACTGGTCCGAGCCTGATCTTGCTTCGCATATAAATTGGACATGAACAAAAAAACAGGACTGGGACTAAGGAAGTGCTGGTTTATTCAATGCCTGCGTGCAGGCCACCGACAGAAAAACACATAATGGGGAACATTAAATAAGGACCGTAAGTACTTTATTTTATGTCACAAATACATGCATGATGGCATTCTATCATGCTACCTGAACTGTTGTGTATACGGAATCAAAATAACATTTTTTACCTGGGCGGGCTGTTTTTTGCCAGAGTGGCAATAGATCCCCCCCGGAGAAACCAAAAGCGACCGGCTGCGTGTGCAGTCGGTCGCTTTGTTGCAGAAGAAGAATCAGCGAACGTGCTTTTTGGCTTTCCTGAGTTTGGCTTCGGCTTCGGCCTTGCGACCGGCCGAATATACCGGACGATTGGCAACAGCCGGCAGATCAATCACTTTTTGCAGATAGGGAATGGCTTTTTTGTACTCATGTTGTTCCAGCCAGTAGTCACCCATAAAATAATTGGCATCCATATCATCCGGGGCAACAGCGAGTGCTTTGGTCAGATATTCCAGCGCTTTATCATCATCGCCAAAGCCAATAAAACCACCGGGTACCATATAATAGAAACTACCCAGCGTGGTATAAACAGAGCCGTGCATGGCAGTCGCATCGATCTTTTCTGCTGCCAGCAACAGATCACGACCCTTCTCCATTTGCGGCATGGCATTGAACATGGAACTCATGCCCCCCATGGCACCGGCATAGCCGGCACGAATGATCGCCTCCCATATTTTTGGTTCAGCACGATCCGGATATTTAGCACTCAGTGCCTCAGCTTTATCAACCAGTGCTTTAAAGGTTGCCTCTTTCTGATCATCGGCAGTCTTGTAGTTTGCAATTGCCCATTCATGTTGCAGACTCAAAACAGCATCATCGACAGCTTCGGCCCAGGCAGAGGACGCCAGCAAGCCGGTCACCATCACAGTGGCTATCATCCATTTGATCATCTTCATTTCTGTTTCTCCTTTATTGATTTTTTGCAAACTTGCGTGCGATTCGATTCTGTGCGGCCAGCGCCTTGTCGACAAGGCGCGGAAACATCACATTGATGCGTACAAATAACGCTTCCGGAAAACCGAAATAGATATCCTTACGATCGTTATTGATGGCTGCAATGATTTTCTTTACCACCTCTTCGGGCGCATCCATATTCATATTTGTCGCTTCGCCCATTTGCATGATCACATCGTTGTTCATTGGTGTTTTTACTGCACGGGGTGCGATATATGTTACCTTGACATTGGTATCCGCCAATTCACGACGCAGGGCTTCGGAAAATCCGCGCAGCCCGAATTTTGTGGTTGAATAGGCCGTGAAATAAGCAAAACCGATCGATCCGAAAATCGAGCCGACATTCACAATCCGTCCTGAATTTTGCGCCTGCATGGATGGTAAAATTTCCCGTGCCAGCCACATTGGTGCCAGCAAATTTACCCGCATCATCAGTTCCAGTTTATCCGGATTCTCATCCTCAAAGGCAGAAAAGCTGTTGATTCCGGCCAGATTGATCAATAAATCAACTCCACCAAGCAATTCACTGCATTCTTCCACAACAATCCGGCAACCCTCTGCAGACGAAAGGTCTCCAGCTACCGGATGCGCGCCTTTCAGCTCCGCTGCTACCTGATGCAGTGTTTCGGCGTTTGCATCCACCAATGCCAGCATTGCACCTTTTGCGTGCAATGCTGCAGCCAGAATTCTTCCCATACCACCGGCAGCCCCCGTGAGAATAACACGTTTATTTTTGACTTCCATGCACTTACCCCTTTGCCTGAATTACCGGCAGACTGCGAAAAATATCACCATACAGCTTGTAAAACATTTTAGCACAATGAATTACTGCCTGTTTATCCGCTTCTTCATCCAGCTTATTCATCAGCTTTTCATAAAAATCGACATGCCCGACATCCAGTGAACCATGCGAATTCAGATAAGAGAATGCAGTTTTCGGCAGACCAAGACTCTGTTCAATATTACCAGCAGCATTTGTTGCCAGCGCGACGCTGGTGCCCTCGAGCACAAGTACCATGCCAAAAAAACCGGCAGGATTGTTGCGATGAATCGTATCGTAGGCATATGCGACCATCAGCTCTGTAGCCGGCATCGGTGTTGCATGACGAACAGCTTCCTTATCTGCACCACATGCCTCGATGTCATTCAAAATCCATTCCTGGTGGCCCATTTCTTCTTCAATGTATTCACCGATGGCCTCGCGCAACCACTCCAGGCGCTCAGGCAAACGGCCGCCGGTCGCCATCAAAAGCGGCACTGTATGTTTTACATGATGATAGGCCTGCCCCAGAAATGCCAGATAGCTCTCAAGTGATAATTCACCACCGGCTCCCATACGAATAAACGGAATAGCCAATAAATCATTGCGTTCATTTTCCGTCGCTGCAATTAACTCATCATAAAATGCCATTCATGACTCCTTATAAAGTAGATTTATTTTTTCAGCATATGTATTAAAAATTTGTTGCCTTCTCGGCCTGCCGGTACCTGTCCACAAACCATTGTTCACACTGAATGGTTCATTCACAGTCAACCATTGCGAAACCCTTGCATAATCAGGTAAACGCGCATTGGCGGCATCTATCGCCAGCTGCACCATTTCAGCAGTTGCAGGCTCGCGTGGAACAATGACAGCAACATTAAACGGCCGGGCTTCACCGAATACGCAACATTGGGCAATCGCCGGCTCAATCGACAGCTCCCGCTCCACCCATTCCGGTGACACATTGCGACCGAATGCCGTAATAAAAATATGTTTTTTACGCCCGTTCAGAAAGAGGAAGCCGTCTTCATCCAGATAACCGATATCACCTGTCGGCCAGTAATCTCCCACAGTCTGTCCAACATCCCCCAGATAACCGGAAAACAATGCGCCACGCACAAGTATCTCGCCATCTTCGGAAAACTTTATATCCACATGTGGCAACAGCTTGCCAACACTACCCGGTTTGCAATCTCCCATACGGTTCACCGCAACAACACTGGCCGCTTCAGAAAGGCCATATCCCTCATATACAGGCAATCCAAGCGCTTCTGCACGTTCCAGTAAATGAATGGAAACCGGCGCCCCGCCCACCGCGATGTAACGCAAACTGGCTGGGCGTGGCAGCCCCTGTTCAAGGGCGGCAATCAGCGCATGTAACATCTGGGGAATCATAATACAGGTTGATGATCCGGATGTATGCAGAGCCATAACAAAACGTTCGATATCCAGACCACTGGCTCCGCTCATACCAACAGCGGCCATGCCTGGCACAACTATTGTGGCACCAACCATAAGAGGTGCATACAAGCCGCCAATATTTTCCAGCAATGTGGCATAAGGCAGTAATGATAAATGCCGATCTTCAGCCATTGCGCCCGTTGTCTCTGCCAGGGATGCCGCCACTGTCTCCATTTTCGACTGCTGCAAACAAACCCCCTTGGGTTCGCCGGTTGAACCGGATGTAAAAGTGACTTTTGCACAACCATCCGGCAATTCAATTTCAGGGGTCTCAATGGCAATCATTTCTAGTGTGACAGATAACTGTTGCGCTGGCTGGTGATCGATCGACAAGCCTCGCAGCAGCGCTTTCATCGATTCGCTTCTGTCAGTAATCAGGGCATCTGCACCGGCCTGTTGAAGCAGGTGTCCGATCTGTGCCGGCGAAAAAAAATGGGGTACTGGAATCAGTGGAATTTCAGCCTTGATACTGGCCAGATCCGCCACGGCCCAGGCCGGCGAATTATCCGCAGCCAACGCCAATGTCTGTATTCCTGATTGCTGCAATTCAGCTGCCAGCGTCGTAACCGCATCCAGTAACTGTTTATATGTGAACGATATTGTTGCGGAATCCAGTGCTATACGGTCCGGGTCTTCGACAGCAAAGCGACCCAGAGCTTCCAGCACCCGGCTCAACCGGCGTCTCCGGTAACCTTTCGACCCAGTCGTTCTGCATCTCTCAAACCGGCTTCCTCGGCAGCTGCCCATGTATCTCGCAGACTGGCCCACAGTTCCTGCAGATTATCATGCCCCTGCTTGATATCACCAAAGCAAACAACCGGATGAGCATCATAATAGGTCCCCCACTTGGCGACCTCTTCGGGTGGCAGCATTTTTTCATCTGCCGCCATCAATTCCCAGATATCCAGTCCCAGTCTCCGGAATGAATTGCGCATACGCGACACACCGGTAAATACCAGCCAGCGACAACCCAGTGACCACATGTAAGCGGTACCGCCAATCAGGGCCATACGTGCATCGCCGGGTTCAGCTTCGGCCAGATTGCCTACTTCAATGATTTCAGAACGTTTGACCGGCTTTCCGAGATAACGTGAGATGACATCTTCGACAGGTTCGTCCAGATAGTGTTCAAGGAACAAACGCTCCTGTCCGGCCAGCCGGAAACCCATGACTGCCCGATATTCTCCGCTGGCACTGGCCACACGCATAATCTGTGGCATGAAGGAATCAATGTTTGCACCATAGGCCCTGGCATAGGTTTCTCTAATATAGGCAGTCGTTTGATCCCACTCTGGATCACCCGGCTTGATAACATCGAACAATAAAGCCCCCCTATGTTGTATCGTGCCTATGCTAACCCTGCGTGTAAGGCACTTAAAGTGACAACACGCACTGAAATGTTTCTACCGATAGTTCAACCGATAAAACAAATGCTTTCTTAATAATCCCTGAGCATCTGTTCAAATTCAGATAGCGAACGCTCAAAGGCCGGACGTTCAAATAAACGATCCATATAATCTTCGAGATTATTCCAGCTGGCAGTATCCACACCAATGGACTCCAGACGCCATAGAATAGGCATTAATGTCACATCAGCCAGTGTGTATTGTTCACCAATGAAATATTTCTGACGAGCCAGATAGGAGTCCAGCGAGGAGAGATAAGTTTTGATCTTGCCAACCGCTTCTTTTTTCTTGCGGCTGTTCCGGGTATCGGCATACAGCGGATACAGTTCACGTTCCAGCTGCAGAACGGCAAGGCGCATCTGGGCACGCTCGGCCGGTGAACCCGGTTTCAGCGGCGGATGCGGATAGCGTTCATCCAGATATTCGTTCACAACTGCGGATTCGAAAAAAACGATATCCCGATCAATCACAGTTGGAAGTTTGCCATAGGGGTTGATCTTGAGAAAATCAGCCGGGAGGTTATCTGCTTCCAGTTCAGTCGTTTCGACCGGCAGTTCCTTCTCGGCCAGTACAATACGGGTACGATGCGAATTCGGACAATGCGGATCGGAATATAGTTTAACCATCTAAACCTCCAAAAGAAAAGCAGACCTGTAATTTATACCTGGCCTGCAAAAACGGTGGCGCACTATAGCGCCACTGCCAAAAAAATAAAGCTTTTTCTATTTTTCTTTTTAATTTCAATAAGTTATATGAACAATATTATATACAACTTTAATGCCATAATGCACCCAATCGCAAGCTTTTGATCTAATCGTGAAAGAAGCAATCCTGTTTTCCAGAGCTTCAATTGCTTTTGATTGAATCAGTGTTGCAAGTATGTAATGGCAGTTTCGACAGCCTGAGGCAGCGGGTTTCCATGAGCCAGGTTTGCGCTGATAGCAGAAGCCAGACGACAACCCGTTCCATGGCACTGGTCGCGATTCCAGGCCTGTCTGGCATGTTCAAATTCGTATAACACACCATCGCCATCACACAAATGGTCGGTGAGTTGTTCACCTTCGCCATGTCCACCTGTCAGCAATACGGCACAATTCAATTTATCGGCCAACGCTCTGGCCGTTGCTTCAGAACGGTCACAGCGTTTACCGAACAGCGCATCTGCTTCATCAAAATTTGGGGTTATCAACGTAGCCAGCGGCACCAATGCATTGATCAGGGTGTCGATAGCGCCTGTATCCAGTAAAGTCCTGCCACTGCTGGACACGATGACCGGGTCAATTACCACTGCACCCCGATGCCGCTGGGATAATAACGCCGAAACAAGAGCGATATGCTCAGCATCAACCAGCATGCCTGTTTTGACAACAGCCACATCATAATAATCAAAGATGGCATGTATTTCAGCATCCAGTTGAGCCAGCGATACAGCTTCGATACGGGTAACCGCCAACGGGTTCTGGGCCGTCAGCCCCGTAATGGCCGAACAGCCATATACATCCAGTGCCTCAAACACTCGCAAATCCGCCTGAATCCCGGCTCCACCACAGGAATCGGAGCCGCCAATAGTCAGGCAGACAGGCCGGGAAGAAACCGAAGCACTCATCATGCCCTGTTCCATATTTCCACCAGTTTTTTCGCCCGGGTCTGGATATCATTTGTTGCAAACAAACCGGAAATCACGGCTGCGCAATCCGCCCCTGCAGCTTTGACCTGCGCGACATTGTTCTCCGTAATCCCACCTATCGCACATAGGTTTGCATTCGGAAACATGTGGCGTGCCTTGACCAGCCGGTTCAACCCGATTTCAGGTACTTCAGGCTTGGAGTGCGTTTTCCATACTGCTCCGAAGGAAATATAATCTGCACCGTCTTTCAGTACTGATTTAGCGAATGCCGCATCAGCCCGGCAGGTAATACCGATAATAAAATCATTGCCCACGTCGTTTCTGAGCTGGATCAGGTTAGGTGCATCATCACGTCCCAGATGCACGCCATCGGCCTCAGCATCACAGGCCAGCGCAACAGAATCATTGATAATGAAATAAGCACCATAATCGCCCGTCATGTTCCGCAATGCCTTGGCACGTTTGATTTGTCGTTTATAGCCCTGCTTTTTATCGCGGAATTGCAGAATTCGCACACCGCCTTCCAGGGCTGCTTTCGTCTTGGCCAGCAAATCAGCCGTGTCCAGATCAGCCGGCAGAATAGCGTAGATGCCGGTCAGACGGTTGCCAATTCTCAAAGTATCAGCCATCAATCAATTTCAGCAGATCAGTGAATTCTGCCAGTGAAACAACCCGGTCCGCATATTCCGGCGGCACATCCTGATAACCGTGTTCGGCAAAGGCGACCGTATGGCAACCTGCATTGAAACCGGCTTCAACATCAAATCGGGTGTCCCCCACCATCACCGTCTCGGATGCATCCACACCCATGGCCTTGCAACACTGCCATAACATGTCCGGTGCGGGCTTCTTGGCAAAACCATCCTCCGGCGACAAAGCCAGGGTCAAATACGGGGTCAGGCCCAGTGCATCCAGCACCTTGACGCGCGCCTTGGCCGGTTTCGCTGTTACACAGGAAACGGGAATACCCTTATCTTTCAGCGTATCGAGCACCGTCATCACGCCTGGAAAAGGCTTGCCGAAATCGGCCGGGTGCTGCTCATAGATATCAGCAAATGTATGATACAGTGCCATCGTTTCTTCATGGTCCATCGGTAATCCGAGCACATTGGATGCCAGCTTGTGCGCCCCGCCACCAACATGTGGCTGTGTCTCTTCCAGACTCAAACGTAATTCATAGCCAAGCGACTCCAGTGCCCGATTGGCATTGGCCTGAATATCCGGCAATGCGTCCACCAGCGTGCCATCCAGATCGAATATAAATGCTTTAGGATTTGTCATACTTTCCCCTTATATATTTAATAGATGCATATATTTCTTCAAGTACATCATTGTTGCTTTCAGTGGCCAGGCAATCACTTAGAAGCTGAATAATAACATCCATATTCTGCTCACGGGTCAATTGCCCCAGGGCCCAGGCTGCATGACCACGAATCAGCGATTCATTATCTCCCAACACCTGCACCAGATCATCTATAAACCCGGTTTGCCCGGAGTTCCCCATGGCGATGCAAACGTTGCGCAACAAACCACGTCGCCTGGTTCGCCGAACAGGCGACTTGCGGAAACGCTGCCGGAATCCATCCTCATCGAGCCGCAGAAGACTAGCAAGATCGGGTAAATGATTCTCCCCTCTGGGTTCCAGGGGATCAGTCTGGAGATCATTTATCATGATCGGTTGACTGGCTGCATAGGAATTCCACGGGCATACCATCTGACAGTCATCACAACCATAAATGCGATTGCCCATCAATGGACGCAAATGACGCGGAATAAAACCATCAAATTCGATCGTCAGGTATGAAATGCACAATCTTGCATCCACCACGTAGGGAGCAATAATTGCTTTTGTCGGACAAACATCCATACAGGCAGAGCAAGTCCCACAATGATTTATAGCCGGTTCGTCCGCTTCAATTTCAGCCGTAGTAAATATCTCACCGAGTAAAAACCATGAACCCAGGTCACGATGAATGGTCAGAGAGTGTTTACCCTGCCAACCCAGACCGGCCGACTCGGCCAATGCATGTTCCAGAACAGGTGCAGTGTCCACAAATACCCGCTGATGATGCTTGCCCAGTAAGCCATCCAGATCCGCAGCCATCGCCTTTAGACGTTTTTTCATGACATCGTGATAATCATAGCCATGTGCATAGGCCGTGATCACACCTGAATCCGTTGCTGCACAAGCTTCATCAAGTGAATAACCGGGAGCTGTATACGGCATGGCCACCGTAATAATCGAGCGTACGCCTTCCAGCATGGATTCAGGGCTTTTACGACGCTGCAGACGGACATCTTCGGCCATCCAGCCCATATCCCCCTGCATACCAGTATCCACCCAGTCCTGCAGTGCTTTTTCATGCAAGCCGCTGACATGAGGACGCGTCACCCTGCAAAGTTTAAAACCATACCCGGATGCCTTCACATGAATCAAGGCTTTCAGCTGATCAGAATTCATGTCAACTGACGTTATCCCCATAGTCACCTTGTTAGTCTTTCGGTGATTCGATCCATTGGCAGAGCCGCTGAACTTCTTTTTTCAAATTAGTGACATCATGTTCCAGCTGTGTCACGCGATCATCCATACGATCAGATTCAATCGTGCTGCCAGATGTCGTGCGTCCTGCGCCCTTCGGGGTCACTTCAATCTCCGGTTTGCCACACAGAAGGTGAGCATAGCGATCTTCCCGTTGGCCGGATGCGCGTGGAATACAAATCAGTAAAGGTTCGTCACGCTCCATCAATGATTGCAACAAACCCTGCAACTCATCGGAGCTGTCAAAACTGACCATGCGGCCTGTATTGATACGGATTTCATTGTGCGTGAGCGGACCGCGCAACATCAGCACGCATAATATCGCCCGCTCTTTGGTGGAAATACTGAGTTTACGGGATAAATGTTGTTCATAACGATCCGCCCGGCCATCCATGCGGGCAGTGATTAAACCTTCGGCGCGTAAATCATTGACCACGCCTCCCACTTCACTTTCGCTTAAATTCATGACCGGCACACGGCTGCTTTTCTGGTTACAGGCCGCAGTCAGCGCCTTGAGTGTCAATGGGTAATAATCGGGTGTCGTCATCTGTTTTTCCATCAAACACCCCAGCACACGCGCTTCATGCGCTGATAACATCCCTGCAACCGCTTCTTCAATCACCATTCATCTCCGTTTATTTCTTTTTGCTCTTTTTCGATTTTTTCCCCGCACCGCTCAACCATGCTTCATGCTCGGCAACAAGTGCATCCAGACTCTGCGGCGTACTGGTGATATCGACATAGGTTTTTTTATCCACATTCAACACTTCAATCGGCTTGGCAATAAACGAATGAATGGCTTCGAGCAGTGGCTTTTCTTCGCTGCTGCAAAATGATACAGCTTCACCCTTGTTCACACCGCGCCCCGTTCGTCCTACACGATGCACATAGTTTTCCACCTTCTCCGGCAGATCATAATTGAT
>WFUI01000134.1 GCA_015485035.1 Mariprofundus sp. | reverse complement strand
TGACTGGCCGCGAATTGCTCGGCCAACATCTGCCACGCAAACGCAGCCGCAACACTACCGTGCTCCGCGCTGATGTTTTTACATCGCTGGCTGAACTGAACCCCGGTGATCCGGTCGTGCATGAAGACCATGGCATTGGTCGCTATCAGGGACTGGAAAGTCTTGGCGATGAAAATGAAACCGCCGATTTCATCAAGATTGAATACGCCGATAAAACCCATGTATTTGTACCGGTTGAGGAACTGGCGCGGCTGCATCGGTATACGGGTGATGAATCGCCACGACTCAACAAGCTGGGTTCCGAAAAATGGAAGCGAACCCGTGAACGTGTCAAACGCGACCTGCTTTCCATGGCGCATGAACTGATTAAAGTTGAGGCTGAGCGCAGTGGGAATACACGCCCCCCCTACCCGATACAGGGCGCACTCATGCAAGCCTATGAAGATTTCTCGGCCCGTTTCCCGTTTGAGGAAACCGATGATCAGGTAGAAAGCATTGATGCTATTATGCGTGACCTCGCCAGTGACAAGCCGATGGACCGGGTCATCTGCGGCGATGTCGGTTTCGGCAAAACAGAAGTCGCCATGCGGGCGGCATTTATCGTAGCCGCATCGGGCCGGCAGGTCGCTGTACTGACGCCAACCACAGTGCTGGCCAACCAGCATTATGCCAGTTTTTCCGAGCGTTTTTCCGGTACCGATCTCAACGTTGCATTGATTTCCCGCTTACAGGGTAAAACAGATACCGACCGCATCATTCGCGAACTGGCGGCTGGTGATACCCGTATCATCGTCGGCACCCATCGCTTGCTGTCGGAACAATTCAAATTCGCCGACCTCGGCCTGGTCATCGTCGATGAAGAACAACGCTTTGGCGTCAAACACAAACAAAAACTGAAAACATTACATACCAGCGTGGACTTGCTCACATTGACCGCCACACCCATTCCCCGCACGCTGCACCAGACCCTGTCGGGCCTGCGCACCGTATCAATTATCAGCACACCACCGGCAGAACGGGAAGCCATTCGCACCATGGTATCAAGCTTTGACCCGCATATTGCTGCTGAAGCGATCCGGCGGGAGCTTTACCGCGGTGGCCAGATTTATTACCTGCACAATCATGTCAAAAGTATCGAACGCATTGCAGCCCGGTTGAGAGAAGACGTACCGGAAGCGGAAATCGGCATTGCCCATGGCCAGATGAGTCCCGCTGAACTGGACCGGCAAATGATGGCCTTTTACGAGGGTCGGCTGCACTTGCTTGTCTGCACCACGATTGTCGAATCAGGGCTGGATGTACCCAATGCCAACACCTTGATTGTCGAACGCGCCGATCTTCTCGGTCTATCGCAATTGCATCAAATCAGAGGCCGGGTCGGGCGCAGCCACCGCCAAGCCTACGCCTATCTGTTCACACCCGATCCACGCGCCATGACAGCCGATGCGCGCGAACGCTTGCAGGCCATTGCCGAGCACACCGAACTCGGTGCCGGTTTCCTGCTGGCCAGACAGGACATGGAAATTCGTGGCGCAGGTAATCTTTTAGGCGCAGAACAGAGCGGTCGCATCGAAGAAATCGGGCTGGATATGTATATGGATATGCTTGCAACAGCGGTAGCCGAAGCGCGTGGCGAACACGTCAAACCAAAACAGACTGTCGATGTTCACCTGGGTATCAACGCTATCTTGCCACCGGATTATGTGCCGCAAACAGGCGAACGACTTAATCTGTACCGACGTATTTCACAAGCTGAAGGAGATGCACAGATTACCCTGTTATTTGAGGAAATGACCGACCGTTTTGGGCGGATGCCGGATGAAGCCAAATACTGTCTTGAACAACAGCGTATCCGCTGGCGTGCCTCCGAACTCGGACTTGCTGCCATCAAGGAGGGCAATACAGGCTTACGTCTGCATTTTACTGCAGAATCCCGTATTGACCCCGGTAAAATGCTGATGCGCGTCCAGAAAGAAGCCAACCGCTTCCGACTCACCCCGGATGGGAATCTCACTCTGTTGCATACTTCAGATGATAAGCGCAGGCAACTCAAAGAGTGTATCGCCTTCCTTGATGAATTACTCAAGGACTGAACTGCGGCAGTACGGGAATGACATAGGGCATGGATGAATACACGCGCAAATCAGTTTTTTCAGGACATCTTTATAGCTAAATATTCCGTTCCGGTTTTTCTATTGTGCATTTATGATTGAAAGATATGTGAAATGCTTTTGCTTTTGATCCAAGCTTGGCAGCATGCTTGCCATGAGTGCTCGCCCTATCCTTTCCCAGCCCGGCTTATTGTTTATGGACATGGATTCAACACTGATCCAGTGCGAATGTATTGATGAAATTGCCGGGTTTCTGGGTATCAAGGCACAAATTTCCGAAATTACCGAACGCGCCATGCGCGGCGAACTGGATTTCGCCGAATCACTGACTGAACGGGTTCAGTTACTCAGTGGCCTCGATGCCAGCGTACTGGATCAGGTCTATGAGCAATGTATTGAATTGACCGATGGTGCCGAATCACTGATCACAACCCTCAAACAACATGACTGGAAAATCGGTCTGGTTTCCGGTGGTTTTACTTATTTTACGGATAAGCTTGAACAACGGCTGGAACTCGATTTCACCCGCGCCAATGTTCTCGATATCAGAGATGGTAAGCTGACCGGTGGTATTATTGGCGAGATTGTCGATGCTGAAACCAAACGCCATTGTCTGCTGGAGCAGGCTGAAATTTACAGTATTCCGATCAGCCAGACTGTTGCTATTGGTGATGGCGCCAATGATTTACCGATGATTCAGGCGGCAGGCCTCGGTATTGCCTTCCATGCCAAACCCAAAGTACAGGCTGGCGCGCAATTTTGCATCAACGATGGCCCTCTGGATCAAACACTGAATTTTCTGTGCTGATCTGAACCACCTTCCGGGCAGGATTTGCCTTTCAACGCAAACAGCTATCTGTCCGCACTTTTTATTTGTTGGATTGAAAACCGGAAGATATATGGGATCCATCACAATATGGTTTCATATTCGATGCACCACAGCGGCACATCGCGATTCCGGAATTGACGCAAACCTCATGGCCGGAACCATTGAGCAGTGTAAAGGTTCCCTGAATCATAAGCGGCCCGTCGGGAATGGCGTTAATTGCCAAGCCACCATTTTCATCAGCCTTTTTTGACGCCGTTATCACAGCGACATCACCCGCATCATGGAAGCCGGTTTCCCGGTGGCTATTATCGCAGTAAGGCATCAGTCGTGATGCTCCGCAACGGCAGAATGCGGCACGGTAACCCCGTTCAGGCTCGCCGTTTACTGTCATATTAGCATGCACATACAATGGACCATCCGTTACCACTTGCACTGTATTATGATCCGGAGGTATATCCATCGGCTGGTTTGTTGCCTTGCGGATACATCGCAGTGCTCCTGTCGGACACTGGGCACAAATACGCGCCACATCTGCAACCGGTGCGGCATCCGGCTTCACCCAGCGACCACTGCGCTTGGTGCTAAATACGTCCGGAAGGTCGCGGGTGCAATCACCGGCATGAATACATCGGGAAAGGTCGAATTCAACAATGACTGCCTCTCCTTCATAACGATGACTCCGACCCATAAAATCTCCTCTGCCTTTTCTATCTCCAGCCAACTGCGACTCAGACTAAGCAGATCAGGATGAATTTTGAAGAACCCGCAATTCTTTATCCATCTGCCACACAGATGTCATGTGTCTGTCAACATCATGTCACCTTTCATTTTCACCATGCGGAAAATTTTCACGGAGGTCAATATGATCATCAAACAAACGATCACATCATATCTGGAAGCAACTGAACAAAAATTCGGTTCATCCGCCCGCGCAAAAACAGTACTAAAGCACCGAGGGGGCCGAACCTTCTTTTTAAAAAAGCATAATACTGACCATGGGCAAACCATCAATCTTGGCGATTTAAAACTGATGATTCGTCATCTGAAAACTGTTTAATTTGAACAGTTGGGATATCCGACCAATACGGAAGGTACTCTTTCAACATCGTACTGAATCACTGCATGGAAGCAGTGATCCGGTATTGCCTTGCATTAAACGAAAAACACATGGTTAAACCGAAGTCGCCAAAATATCATTGGCGCAGCTCTTCAGGCAGCATGAAGGTTACATTTTCTTCTTTGACAGTGAGCGTGCCAATATTCGAAAAGCCTTGTTCGCTGAGCCAGCCTGCAACCTGTTTAACCAGCCCTTCGGGCGCTGAAGCACCTGCTGTGATTCCCACTTTTGTATCGGCTGAAAACCAGTTGATATCAATATCATCCGGACCATCGATCAAATACGCATCACTTCCTGCACGCTCAGCCACCTCACGCAAGCGGTTGGAGTTGGATGAATTTTTCGAACCGATCACCAGGACCACATCGCAACGCTTCGCCAGCGCCTTGACCGCTTCCTGTCGATTGCTGGTGGCATAACAGATATCCTCACGTTTCGGCCCGATAATGCCAGGGAACCTCGCTTTCAGCGCATCCAGCACCTCGCGCGTATCATCCACACTCAGGGTCGTTTGCGTCACAAATGCCAGTTTTTCGGGGTCGTTCACTTGCAATCCAGGCACATCTTCCGGTTCGGAAATCAGCAATACAGCTCCTTCCGGTGCCTGCCCCATCGTTCCCTCGACTTCCGGGTGCCCGGCATGGCCGATCAATACGACCTGCAGCCCGTTGGCATAATGACGCAGTAATTCCAGATGCACCTTGGTGACCAGCGGACAGGTCGCATCAATAATATGCAGATCGCGCCTGGCACCTGCCTCGCGCACAGCCTTGCTGACACCGTGGGCGGAAAAAATCAGCAACGCGCCATCGGGTGCATCATCTACTTCATCAATAAATACCGCACCCTTGGCTCGCAAATTCTCGACAACAAAACGATTGTGTACAATTTCATGACGCACATAGACCGGCGCGCCATAGACCTGCAAAGCCCGTTCAACAATTTCAATCGCCCGATCCACGCCGGCACAAAAACCACGCGGCTCGGCCAGTAAAACCGACTTCGGCTGGATAGTGATGGTGCTGGTTTCTTGCTGCATTCAGTAGCCCCTTGCGTTACGGTTTCGCACCAACACTAACAAATTCGAACCGAGGTAACAGTCATGGCAGATTACAACATCAATCCCGGCGACGCAGCACCGGCAGATATCGAACTGGACACGTGGCCCGAAGGACGCTTGAAGCTGGCCGATCTGAAAGGCCGATGGATCATCCTCTATTTTTATCCCAAAGACAGTACGCCGGGTTGCACCACTGAATCCTGCGAATTCCGCGATGCCCTGCCTGATTTTTCGGCTGCCAATGCCGCTATTATCGGCGTCAGTCGCGATTCGGTGAAATCGCATGCCCGCTTCACCGAAAAACAGGGGCTGAACTTTCCGCTCATGGCCGATACCGAAGAAGCCCTGTGCAAGGCCTTTGACGTATTGCAACTCAAAAAGAATTACGGCAGGGAATATCTTGGCGTTGAACGCTCCACCTTCATTATCAACCCGGAAGGCGACATCGCATTTGCATGGCGCAAGGTGCGCGTCAAAGATCACGTTGAAACTGTACTCAATACGCTGAAGGAGCTTCAGTCATAACTCGTAGCTCAAGGCATAGATATGTTGAATGGTAAAAGAATCCTCATCGGCATCGGCGGCGGCATCGCCGTCTACAAGGTGGCCGAACTGGCGCGCATGCTGAGCAAGGCCGGTGCGGATGTGCATTGCGTAATGACCAGGTCCGCCTGCGAATTTGTCACCCCGCTCACCTTTGAAGCGCTGACTGGTAATCAGGTGTTTACTGAATTATTTGATCTGACATCCGAACGTGAGATGGGACATATCGCGCTGGCACGTCAAGCCGATGCGGTAATTATCGCGCCAGCCACGGCCAGCCTGCTGGCGCGAATAGCACACGGCATCGCTGATGACTTGCTAACCACGATTATGCAGGTCTGTGACAAGCCGCCGGTATTACTGGCTCCGGCCATGAATACCTCAATGTGGGAATCCGAAGCCACCCGGCGTAATATGGCAACGCTGAAGCAGCGCGGCATGCACTGCGTCGGGCCGGATGAAGGCGAGCTGGCCTGCGGTGAATCGGGTGCAGGACGACTGGCCGATGTACGTACCATTTTATCGGAATTGCTGCCACTGATGGCGGAGCATGATTTGCACGGCCAGCGCTGGGTCATCAATGGCGGCCCGACCGTGGAAGCCTGGGATGATGTACGTATCCTGACCAATCGTGCCAGCGGTATGCTCGGCGCATTGCTTGCCGATCGGGCTGCGATCAGAGGGGCAAACGTCAGCTTTATTGCCGGGCCGGGGACACCGGCAAGCCATGCTCACGTCAAACGCATGGATGTCGAGTCAGCTGAACAAATGCTTCGAGCCTGTGAGCAGGAAGCAGCTGACAGCGATGTATTTATCGGCACAGCCGCCGTCAGCGATTTTCGCTTCAGGGATTCACTGCATGGCAAACTCAAACGCGGCGATATGCAAACCATGATGATCGAACTGAGTGCAAATCCGGATATCGTCGCTCACATTGCCAACATGCCGTCCCGACCCGGTCGGGTCATCGCCTTTGCCGCAGAAAGCGACAACCATATCGCGCATGCCAGATCCAAACTGCTCAACAAACATGTTGATGCGATCGTCGCCAATGATATTTCCAATATGGGAAGCAACCTGGCTGGTGGCTGGTGGGTTCGTAACGATAGTGAACAAACCATCACCGCCGATTCAAAATCCGCCTTCGCTGAACAAATTATTAACCACATCACGGAGTTAAACAGATGAGTATTCAAAACCCTGTTGTTCACATTCAGACCTTACCGCATGGCGAAGGCATCGATTTACCCTTCTACGCCACCACGCATGCCGCTGGTGCTGATTTGCGCGCTGCGGTAGATGCCGATGTCATTATCGCGCCAGGCGACCATGCACTGATCAAAACCGGCTTCGCCATGGCATTACCGGATAATTATGAAGCACAAATCAGACCCCGTTCAGGTCTCGCCCTGAAGCACGGCATCACAGTGCTTAACTCGCCCGGCACGATCGACGCCGATTATCGTGGTGAAGTTGGTGTAATTCTGATCAACCATGGTAGTAAAGCGTTCACAGTTCAGCGCGGCGACCGTATCGCCCAGATGATTATCGCCCCGTTCGTGCAGGCAGATTTCCGGCAAGTCGATGCATTATCAGCAACCCAGCGTGGTGATGGTGGATTTGGTTCTTCCGGCAAACGATAAGCAATAAAATACCATGATTCCTACGTCAGTGACTGTTTTTGGCAGCACAAAACTTTGCATGTGACAAACATTCTGCTGTAATTGCTAGTGAATATGTTACTGCGCTTTGCAGGGAGATCATCATGAAGCATTTGATATGGCTAATTTCGGGGCTCATGCTGAGTGCATCGCCCCTGCAGGCTGCTTCAGGCGCTGATGACACAAATATCCCTGATGCACTGAAGCATATGGTCAAAGCTCCTGAAATTGATTTTGCAAACCTTCGTGATCCGTTTGCCTCTTATCTTGCCCGTGTTGCAGCAAGCCATCAGGCCTCACTACTGGAAAAGAAAAGGATCATGGCCAACCGCAAACGGGAGCCGCTGGAAAATTTTGATCTCGATGTACTCAGACTTGTAGCTATTTTCAGTATGGGTGGTGAACGCGTAGCCATGATCGAAGATGCTTCAAAAAAAGGATATGTTGTTCGAAAGGGCAATTATGTGGGAAAAAATAACGGGAAAATTGAAAAAATAGAAGATAACACCGTATATCTTACCGAGCAGATACTCAACCCTGCAGGGAATATTGTGAGTCATCAGGTCACGCTGACCATGAAAGAAGTCAACGAATAGATCTTGGTGGCATCCATGACAGCCGCCGAGATACGGCGTTTCTTTGAACACCTGCGGGCTGCCAACCCGGAGCCTGTCACCGAACTGAATTACAGCAATGAATTCGAACTGTTGGCTGCGGTCATGCTGTCAGCCCAATCTACCGATACTGGTGTCAATAAAGCCACTGCCAAACTCTTTCCTGTTGCTAACACACCCGAAGCAATTCTTGAGTTGGGTGAGGAAAAGTTGAAAACATACATCTCCTCGCTCGGGCTTTATAACAGCAAGGCAAAACACCTTATCGGCACTTGTGAAATGCTGGTAAGCAAACATGGTGGTTCCGTACCCCGTACACGAAAAGACCTGGAGGCACTGCCAGGCGTGGGCAGGAAAACTGCCAATGTTGTGCTTAATGTCCTGTTCGGGGAACCGACCATGGCTGTGGACACACATATCTTCCGGCTCGGCAATCGCACAGGTCTGGCACCGGGTAAAACACCACTGGATGTAGAAAAAGGATTATTAAAAGTCATCCCGC
>WFUI01000133.1 GCA_015485035.1 Mariprofundus sp. | reverse complement strand
TGATAGCAATGACCGGCCAGTGCCAGAGCGGTGAATGCGGCCAGATCATGCCCAGAATCGAGGGGTGCAGCCAGTCATCACGGATAAACATTTCGTAGGATTTAAGCGCCATCAATCCTTCTTCGCCGACATATTGCATGACCGGCAAAGGTAGCAGCATAAACAGAGCAGCCAGCACGGTCAGGATTTTTACTATATTGTTTGCGGCCATATTATGATGGAACAGTAACATTTATTGCTGCCAGAAATGGAACGAATATTGTGGATTGCGAAATTTGAAGCCGAGCCTGGAATGCAGGTTTAATGATGGAATATTATTGGTCGAAACCAGCGTTTCCGCATACCGCAATCCATTATCCCGCATGTGCTGGAGTGAACCCAGCCACAGGTAATCTCCGAGACCGGTACGAACATATTTTCTGGAAAACCCTGCAATAATAAGATGGTTATTTTTTCGTGCCATAAATCCTGCAGCCTCACCATTAACTTCCACGATATCGAAAATCACATCTTCATGTTGCAGGAGATCACAGATCCACAGTTCGCAACGCCGATTGGCAAGCTCTTCAGAACACTGGAAGTCCACATGAAAACGATCACTGCTGAATGATTCACGTGCGATTGCGGATATTGTTTCCACAGTTTCATTCCGCCTGTTATCCAATGTAATAAAACAGATATTGTTGTGCCTGAAACGATTGGGAACAAACTGTGAACTGTCCTCATCAAATGCCTGCAAAACAGCGCTTTTATGCAACTGGATGACCGGACAGACAGCGCCCTCTACCAGATAAAAGCCGCATTTCTGAAGAGAGGGGACCAGATTTAAATATGCTTTTGGAAGCCTGGCGAAAATAAAGAATTTTCTGAATGACTGTTGTAAACAGGCCAGTTCATCAGCAAGTAATTGTTGATCAAGCCGTGTCAGGCATGCTTCGTTCAGAGCGAATGATTTCAGACCGAGGTTTCTTTCTTCCCATGGAGTTTCATCAAAAATATCAGACATGATGTTACTCATCAATAAACGTTGTGGCATTGATGATATACAACGGCCTTTTTTTGGTTTCATCAAAGGTTTTACCCAGATAAATGCCGATAATGCCAAGGTTGGCAATAATGATGCCCCCCAGGAAATAAACTGACACAATAAGACTGCTCCAGCCCATGATCGGAACATCAAAAAATGCGGCATAAAATAACAGTCCGATTCCGCAGATAAATGCCAGGGTTGCAATGCTGAAACCCAGCCGGATGGAAAGTCTGAGCGGTTTGTCCGAATAGGCGATGATGGTATCAGTGGCAAGTCGCAACAATTTGCCAAAGGTGTAGGACGTTTCTCCCGACATGCGTTTGCTGTGATCAACATCGATGGTGGTGGTTGAAAATCCCATCCATTCGATCATGCCAGGGAAGAAACGCAGATTTTCACGGATATTTTTGCAATTAGCTGCCACTTTGCCGGAAATTATGCGGAAATTACCGACACTCGGATCATAATTCATATCTGTCAGATAATTGAACAGACTGAAAAATATTTTTGAGGAAAGACGTTTACTCGTTTTATCCTGTCGGTTTTTACGACGGCCAAGCACAATATCAAAGCCTTCCTGTGCCTTGGTATACAGTTTAATGATCTCTTCCGGCTGATCCTGGAGGTCGCAGTCCATCACAACGACCCAGTCACCGTTACAATAATCCAGCCCGGCTGTGATGCCATAGTGCTGGCCAAAATTGCGGCTAAACTGAATGCCTCTGAAACGAGTATCTTGTGCTGCAATGTCACAAATAATTTCCCAGGAGCGATCCTTGCCACAGTCTTCAACCAGAATACACTCGAAATCAGTGGTGATCTTTTCCAGAGACAGGGTAAGACGACGGCATAATTCATGCATGCAGTCCTCTGCCTTGTATACGGGAATGACGACGGAAATATGTGCCATGCAGCAAGCCTATCACATGCATACAGGATAGCTAAAGTATCCGGGTATCCTGCTTTTTACATTCCAGTATCAAGTGAGAGTAGGGCATATAAAGCATGTCATGCCGGACTGTGGCTCTGACATGATCAAACTGTGACATTGCCAGTTTTTCATAAACTTCTGCAGCACGAACACATTGACCCCGATCCTTACTGATCAACCATCGGGCAAGTTGACTTTGCCCGGTGGTGTAAACCGGGTCAATACTGATCAGCTTGCCCTTCTTCTTTAGTGCCTGTTTCGCTAGTCTGAATAATGTTATGGCATCGTTGTCGTCGAGGTGATGCAAAAGGCCGAACGCCAGTACAATATCGAAGGGCGGCATATCATTGACTGTTGCTTGTCCGACCAGTTCAGCAGTGAATATGCCCCGACTGCCAAAATGACGGCGCGCTTGAGTGATGTAATCTTCCGAGGCATCGAACCCATAGTACTCCGTATCAGCTGGGAGATGTTGAAGAATCTCAGCAGTACCACAGCCAATATCGAGAATACGCAAGCCAGGCTGTCGCGGGATATAGTCGCGTGCCAGCACACGACGTGCCTTTTCAGCACCGACCAAACGCTGGGCCAGATTATAGATGGCTGGGTGTGAAAAAATGGACCGGAATCCGGATGTAATCTGGGCCATATCAGGACTCGTCCTGTTGCTTGCTGATTTTTACAATCATCGGGGTGGCCATGGCGGGAGGGATACGTCGTATTAATTCCCCCAGGCCACTGCGCATGACAAATGTCGCGATGCTGGAAATCACCCCCTGATGCCGCTCCTTGAATAGCGGGTCATCATCAATGCGTTTCAGTGCGTTGTATAATAATTCCTTTTCAAAACAATATGTTAATCCATATGAATTACAGTAGTTTCTTATATTTCTACAGGTGATGAAATTGAGGGAATCCCAGATTTCAGCATCGCATCGGGAAGATAAAAACAGCAAACGACTCAATCCGGGCAGACGGCGGAAAACCGGGACACCATAATGTGGCTCGTAGGGCACTGAATAATTGGGACAGGCATGTATCATGCTGCCTTGCCCTGACAGCACGGATGTCATGGCAGTCAGAGCTGCTTGCCAATCCGGAATATGCTCTATGACATTGTTACTGAAAATCAGATCAAAACAGCCATGTTGTTTCCTGTCCAATTGTTGGGCAGGCACGGTGATCACCTCGAGCTGTAATGCAGCATGATGTTTAAGAATGGTATTTTTCAGCTGTTCAAACATACCGAATCCACCTATAGCCGGTTCCAGTGCCGTAATATGATAGCCTTCGGCTTTGAGAAAGAGGCTGGTAAAACAGAGTCCCGCACCCACTTCGAGAACTTGCAAGCCGGGCTTCAGGCGATCCGCAATCAACCCCACTGAAATACGGCTTTCATTCGCGTATGTGTCCAACATGGCCGCGATCGTTTCTACATTGTGCTGTGATGATTGTGCCACTTCCGCAGCAATATGCTCAAAAGGCATTGCGTCCAGGAACTGGTTCA
>WFUI01000132.1 GCA_015485035.1 Mariprofundus sp. | reverse complement strand
GGTCAGCGCTTGCTGCAAACGATCAAGAAACAATGCACGGTTGGGCAAGCCGGTCAAAGCATCAAAATGTGCCAGCTGACGTATACGCGCCTCGACCTGACGCCGTTCTGAGATATCCCGTATTACGACGATATAGTGATCTTCATGCACAACAGGCATAACATTCAGGGACAGTTCAACCGGAAACCTCCGGCCATCCCGTCGCAAGCCCTTCATCTCCAGAACATCCTCATGTGTCAGTGCGGCCCACCACGCAGCCCCAGGTGCCTGCTTCTCCACATCGAAGAGACAGCTTACAGATTTCCCCAAAACATCATCCCGTTGATAACCAAACATTGCTTCTGATGCCGGATTGAAAGAACGAATCCTCCCCTGGTTATCGATATGCATAATGGCATCGCGCGCATGCTGAATGAGCGCATCCAGATATTTTCGACCTGCCTCGGCCTCGTGAACAGCCTGCCGCAGGGCCGCCGTACGCTCGGAAACCGTATTCTCCAGTCTTTTCGTATACCGCTGCATGTCGTTGGCCATCTCACAAAAGCTTCGACTGAGACGGCCGATTTCATCTTCCGCATGATCTGCGCAATCAATCGAGAAATTCCTGTTCCTCAAAAGCGCCACATTGGCATCAAGTCGTTTCAACCGTTGCAATATCATGCGCCGTACAAACCAGAGCAACAATACCATCAGCGATGCCATCGCCAGCCCGAGCAACACAGCAAAAGGCATAAAATATTCTCGGATATGCTGCTCATTGATATTCACAAAAGAGGCATTGAACCAGGGAATACCTTCAATGGATGACAGGGCAATAACATAAGGAACACCATGCAATTGCACGGTCAGGGAGCGCACCGCCGGTTCTCCGACATGCTGCATCAGCCGGGTAAATGCCTGTCGATCCTGTGGCCGATCGAATAAATCGAAAATACGCCTGCCTTCACCACCCTCATGCGTGATGCTGGCAAAATCAATCATATCCACATGCGGCGCAGCCTGAATAAATCCATCCTTGTTGATGTAGATATTACTCACCCCCGGCTGTTTGCTTTCCACAACCGTGCGAATGAATTCGGTCAAATCAATACCGGTCCCCAGCATGCCAACCGCCTGTCCATCAGCCTGCATCAGGCAATTGATCCATACCTTGGTCACATTGAGAACGTCATCATGATTAACGTTAAGAGAGCATTTCTGACCTTTGGCAAGCGTAGCATAATACCAGGCATCACGGAGCCGGTGTTTTGAAAGGGTATATCTAAAGGACTGGTCAGGCGCTTTCCCATTCTCTTGAGAGTAATAATAATGGCCCGAACGTGCGGCAACCAGAAAAAAACTGTGATCCCGTAGCACCGGGCGATGTTGTACAAGCAGGGCCATCGCTTTTTTACGCAGACCAGCATTTCCCTCATCCCTGACCCAGTCAAGCAACATGGGTGATGCCGATAAACGCGCCACAATATCACGATCCCTGACAAGGATCCGGGTGGCTTTATCCGCGTAAAACATGACTTTCTGTTCTGCAAAATAGGCAGCCAGACTGGTTATGCTATCGGAAACAACAGCAAAAAAGGCCACATATATCCCTGCCCCGACCAGCAGAGATAACGGCACCATAAACAGAAACAGGCGCCAGTTCAGACTATGCCGAAAGATATTCCAATCCATTCACGGGCACTCCTCCCCCTGAATCCCCGGGTTCATCGGAGGCATTTTTATTTCAGTCATCATGCTGCTTTCTGACACCCATTCTGTCGATAGTAATTTCTATGCATCCCACAGCATGTTTTGCAAAGCCTGAGCTACTGAAACATCAGCCGGCCGAACCCCAGATTTTGTCCACCGCTAAACATGAGCGCCTAACCAAATTCCGTTCGCCGCATCGTTTGTAACAACCAGCCGTTACCCCTTGTTTATCCGTTTTCTTATTGTCATAGGCATATGACCAAATATTGTCCGAATCCACGCAAATACATGGCAACATGCAATATGGCGTTTATTCCGGCAGTGCCAAGGTCAGGCATAAGTTCATGAGTTATTGTAGAATAACCATAACCCGCGATGCAAGGGTTATGCCCTTTCCCTTCTTTCGCCTATTTGTTGTATCCGTTAAACTGGGGATCGGGGGTCGGCCTGACCCCTTCATTTTTGCTTAAGATCAAGACAGTCAAACCATCGTATGGTGTGAAAAACAACTCCTGCAAGCTGCCTTGACCCAGCGCTATTCAGGTTGAGTCAGCAAAAGCCGTGGGCTAATGCGAGCCAGTCAGTAAGGCATGCGGAACATTCTGAACAGAGCAAAAAAAGACTTATCGCGGCTTAATCACCTGCTTTCAAGATAATCCAGCAAAGCCTCTGCATTTTTCGCCAGCATCAGATAAACATGCTCAAAACCATCCGGGCCACCATAATAAGGATCAGGCACATCAGAAATATTTGCTTCGTTTTCAAACTGCCGCATCATCAACAGCCGGTCCTCCGGCACGCCCATGCGTATTAATTCCCGCCTGTTTTCAGCATCCATCGCAACGAACCAGTCCCAGTTATTGCAATTTTGCGCTGTAATTTGCTGCGCCCTGTGTGCACTCAGATCCAGTCCATATTCGCGCGCCTTGGCTGCAGAGCGTGGATCAGCTGAACCGCCCACATGCCAGTCTCCTGTACCTGCTGACTCAAAGTGATAGTGATGTAGCCCCCGGCTCATGGCCGCAGCTCTGACGATGATCTCTGCCAGCGGTGAACGACAGATATTCCCCAGACAGACAAACAATACACGTGTTTTCCGATTATCCATTCGCCTGTCGCTCCGCCTGAGATAATTGCAGATAAACCGGTGCCGGATATACAGGCAGGCTGCTGAATTCCTTCACCCGCGAACAAACAGACTCCGCCTCAACTGCCAGCGCCTGACTGCGTGGCATACTGAGTGGCAAACGCTCCCAATGATTCAGTTGAACCGGCGGCGTACTGTTGCAGCAAAACAGTGCCGGCGTGAGTGCATCTACATCTTGCCAGCTCAAACAGGCATCTGGCTGCATGGCCCTGCCATTCTGATAGTGCCCGACAAACACTTCACCGGCTCTGGCATCTTCCAGCACATGAATGGGTTTGTCTGTTGCCTCTCCTGTTTCGGACAGTCCTGTTACAGCCTGTCTGGCTGTAATGGCCAGCGAGGAGAGATGTACAACAGGCATATGCAACCCGGCATTCATGCCGGCAAGCGTTGCCGCTCCGATACGCAAACCGGTAAAAGAGCCCGGCCCTGCACCAAATGCCAGCACATCAAGCTGTTTCCAGTTCAATCCGGCCTGTAGCAATAACTGGTGAATCATTGGAATAATGCTGGTTGAGCGGGTTTTGCCGGCACTGCATGCATCCGGAGGTGATACATAAACCTGCCCGTGTTTGATAATGCAGGCGGCAATTTCGCCGAAAGCCGTGTCCAGCGCCAGAATATTCGGCTGCCTGCTGATATGATGGCCCGTATTTTCTGTCACAGGTGTTCTTTCAGTGCCTGCCGCAATGCTTCTCCATATTGATTATGCTGAAGCCCAAGCAGGGTATTCGCCAGTAAAAAGCCCTCAGGATTCCCGGCATCAAAACGCTGGCCGTCAAGAACAACCCCGTACACGGGCTCTTCTTTTGCCAGTACGGCAATCGCGTCAGTCAGCTGAATTTCGCCGCCGCTACCCGGCTTGATTTCCCGTAACAGCTCCATCAGTCGTGGCGTGAAAATGTATCGCCCCACAATAGCCATATGCGATGGCGCATCTTCCGGTGCCGGCTTTTCAACCATATCCGTCAATCTGAGGAGACCGTTTTCATCAGCCTGATAATCAACAATTCCGTATTTGAAAACCTGCTCGGCGGGTACCTGCATTAAACCAAGCACCGAGCAACCTGTTTGTTCATATACTTCGCGCAATTGCCGCATGGCAGGCTTTTCGTGTATAATCAATTCATCAGCCAATGAAACGCCAAACGGTTCATCTGCAACCCAGTGACGGGCACAGAGAACAGCATGCCCCAGTCCCATCGCCTGCTTCTGACGCACATAAATCACTTCGGCCATACGTGCGACATGAGACACTTTTTTATAAAGTTTTTCCTTGCCTGCACTTTTCAGATTGGCTTCCAGCTCGGCTGAAATATCAAAATGATCCTCGATAGCGCGTTTACCGCGACCGGTAATCATAATAATCTGCTCCATTCCGGCCGCCAACGCTTCTTCTACACCGTATTGAATCAGCGGTTTGTCAACAATCGTCAGCATTTCTTTCGGGCTGGCTTTCGTCGCAGGCAGGAAACGCGTCCCCATACCTGCGGCCGGAAAGATAATTTTGCGTAATGGCTTCAATGTAAGGCCCCTTCAGCTTGATGGGACAATTATAACACAGTGATATGACTTATGTGAGACGACCGTATGAATGCAAGCCTGAAAGATACATATTCACGCCAAGGAAGCAGAAAACCGTCACAAGGAACCCGGCTACAGCCCACCAGGCAAGAGCTTTACCATGCCAGCCATGTGAAACGCGTGCGTGCAGATAAGCACCATAGATCAGCCATACAATAAGAGCCCATGTTTCTTTCGGATCCCATGACCAATAGCCACCCCATGCTTCAGCGGCCCATGCAGCTCCCAGAATCGTTGCCAGTGTGAACGCAGGAAAACCGATCGCCACGGCCTTGTAAGCCAATTGATCCAGTTGCTCCAGTGATGGGAAAATAGCCAGCATTTTTGATTTACCGCCACTCGCTTCAAGACGATAACGAACCAGATAAGCCATGCCTGCACCACATGCCACCGCAAAGGAACCGTAACCGACAAAGTTCATCGGCACATGAATCTTCATCCAGTATGATTGTAGCGCGGGAACCAGCGGTTTGATATCACCCTGACCAACCGAATCCAGCCAGATACCGAAAAACACACCGGCGGATACCAGCGTAAGGACAAATGCCCCCATAGCCTTGGCCTGATAACGCTTCTCCAGCGCCAGATAAACCGCAGCGGTAATACAGAACAACAGGATAAAGACTTCATACAGATTGGATACCGGCGCATGGCCTATTTCCATATCAAACAGATAGGACTCGTGCCAGCGCAGCAATAATGCTGAACCGCCAAGATAGATGCCGGCATAGGCAGACCAGGTGGCGATACGGCCAATAAATGACTCCGGTGCAAACAGATAAGCGATATAGGATACAGCCGAGAAGATAAAGATCACATTCATCGCCATAATGACACGACCGGCAAACAGATTGGACTGATCCTCATAGGAAATCTGGCTCTGGCTCGGCTCGAACAGCGCCCATATAGAAGCCAGTATGACCATCAACACGAAGCCATCCAGCCATGGCACCGTATGGCGCGCCATTTTGGTATCCAGCAGTGTTGGCTTGAGGGTACTTGCTACAACAGCCAGGCCGCCCCCGACCAGCGCACCGGTTCCACCCCAAAGCAATCCTTTCATACTTAATATCTGATACAAAAAGGCATTTTCTTCATAACCTCCTGAACCATACATGGCCATAGCAGCAATCCCTGCCATCGCACCAAGGTAGGCTGTAAAGCGCAGCCATGCCCATCGTCCCTGATTTAGCATGGTCGCAAAACCGGTTTCAGCAGTCGTAGCAGTCATAAACTTCTCCTATATTCATTTCCCAAGGTCGCCCTGCGGGAGGATTGATCACTTGCAGTGTTCAGGATTTACCCTGGGCGAAATCTTTATCAAGCTGCGTGAATAAATCATTAAAAGCCTGATTAAAAACAAGGTGATTGCGATTTGCCATACCCGCCAGACTGATGTGCAAACCACCGGATACGGGCCTGACAATCAACCACAGTTTACGATGCGGCATATAGAACATGATGCACAGGCCAATCACCAGCATGGCGCTGCCAACCCAGACGACATTCATGCCCGGATCCATAGCCAACTGCAGGCCGGTATAATAATGCTGATCGAAATCATCCGGTATCGGCAGCAATGGCCAGGGCAATTGCGACAACATATTGATCGCCTGTAAGGTACGCATTGCCATGGCCTGAAAACCTTCCGGCCGTTTACCTTCGCCAAACACCTCGGCCATCGCCTTTTTAAATGCGGCCAAATTGGCCTGTTTGGATTGTTTGCCGACGACGGCCAGCTGCCGCATAAAGGCATGAAACAGCTTCCACTCCACCGGATTGGTCAAATCCAGCCCCAGTGCCACCGGTTTGTAATCCTGTTTGTCTCCAGTCAGAGATACCATGATGAACGAACCCTGATTAACACCTTTGGCATCTATAAACGGGTTCATGAACGCCTTGATCTTGACCGGCTTCAGGCCGGGCCCGCGCAACTCATATTCAACCGCAGGACCCAGATCCTGAAAGTCTTTGGGCTCCCCCGGGTTGGCCATATTCTCGACATTGTACGGCTTGAAGTCGGTCACCTTGATCGACATGCCGGTGTTTTCATCCTTCCATGTTTTATAGACCTGCACCTTCGCAAAGCTGATCTTCTCCGAGCCATCCATATGAAACAGCTTGAAAGTGATATCTGAACCGCCATCACCGAAGCTGGCCTGATAAATTCGCACGCCTTTATAGTACAGCGGCTCATTGACAATAATATCGCTGGTCAGCACTTCCTTGCCGTTATCGATAATGGTCAGGTTACTGCGGAACTCCTTGGGAGCTCCGGTCGGAAAGAAATCGATCGAAAAACTGTTACAGCGCACTTCAAACGGCATTTTCAAATGCCCTGTTTCCGTACCCTGAAGGAAAGAAATTTCACTCTCTGACTGGCCTTCGGGCACCGCCATATTACCGCGGAAGCCGTACTCCGAACCCATCCAGCCACCCACAAGGATCACCAGAATCGCTGAATGCACCAGAATATAGCCCCATTTATTCCAGCGCCCTTTATCGGCACGAAGATATTGTACACCGCCCTGTTCTGTTTCTCTGAACTCCCAGCCCCGAAGGCGTTTGCGAAAAGCCTGCTGCACATGCGCAATATCCATTTCCGCAGGCAGCCTCCAGTCATGCAGATACTGGAATCGCTTCAGGGATTTTTCGGCCACCGTGGCTTTGCGGGTGCGCATTTCCTTGAGCATCTTGGGTACATTGCGCCACAAACATGATGACAGCGACACCATCAAAAAGCCGAGCATGCTCATGAACCACCATGTATGGTACATATCAAACAGGCCAAGCGACCGGAACACCCAGTACCACAACGGCCCGAACTGCTGCAGATAATCAGCCTGATCCTGATTCTGCAACAGCACCGTGCCAATCACCGATGCGATCGACAGTACTACGAGAAGAATAATAGCCAGCGACATCGATCCGATGCGCTGCCAAAGTGATTTCAATAGATCGGGTAAAGTTTGCATGCGCGGCATGTTAGCCATTCATCATTGCTGCGTCATGGCCGGATTGTGGTGGAATCATTGCGCCATACACGCAATATCGATGAGGCTTTACCGGAAAATGCCCCTCCGGCAAGATAAGTGAGGTGAAAACGATGAAAACGCATGGCATATGCCAAATCCGGCTGTGATGGCTTTTTCCCTTTACGATTCAGACTGCTGGAGATGACCAGTCCACCGCATGCAGCGGCCAGCTGGCGTGTCTGCACACTGCCATCCACCCGCACTGCAATCATGCCTTTGTGATAACAGCATGCAGGTAAACCCTGCTTGCCGGCAAACATCAGCGTCACCGGCCCCGGCCATACGGCACGCATCTGACGCCGCAATTCCGGGGAAT
>WFUI01000131.1 GCA_015485035.1 Mariprofundus sp. | reverse complement strand
GCGTTTTTATCCAGAGCCGGAACATCAGTGATATTGTGCTTCGGTGCAGACTTTTCTGTCATGGAGGTTGCCTTTTGGAGATGCTTTTTTTTGCGGCGCATGCTGTCCAAATCCCCTCTTCAGGTCAATCTGAAGCACGACACCTGAAGCAAGACAACCAAGTATAAAATTACAGGTAAGCGCTGAAAACCCGGGACATCCACATGACTGATGGCCCGGTCACTGTCTGCTTACCCTTCCGCAATCACATCTTCGACTACAAACTGCACAGCACCATTACCTCGCCAATCGTCTTTTTGCAACTGTCCGATCAGGGAAACAGTCAAACCCGGCTCAATCGCATCACCCATGCCACTGGCTCCAAAAACGATACCATCAAGCCAGCGACTGCCATCGGTCAGCTTCAGACGCGTTACACCACCTTTCAAATCACGTCGGTCTGCAATCTGTACATCTTTCAACAGCCACAAACAGGCCGGATTGCCTCGCCCCAGCGGCTCGAATCGAGTCAGACGTTCAGCCAGGCCGATATGCATACAGCCCATCCCCAGTATACCGTCGATGGCCTTCAGTTTATGATCATCAGCAGTAGCTGCCTGCTCGAGAATGGTTTTGGCGAACGCATCTGTAAAAGCATCCCATTGGCCGGATTTGACGGTTCCGCCTCCGGCACCGGCATGCCCACCAAAACCCTCCAGATACGCACTGCAGGCATTCAGAAGGTTTCCGACATGAAATCCGGGCGTACCCCGTAACGACACGCGCACAGCACCGTCCGGCGTGACAAAGCCGACGGCTGCCGGCCTGCCATGCTTTCGAGCCAGCCGCCCTGCCACCAGTCCAACCACACCGGCATGCCAGCGTTTATCGTACACTGCCAGCACATCGGCATCACCCAGAATCAATTCAGCCTGTTTAAATACCTCGGCTTCCACCGTCCGCCGTTGTTTGTTGGTTTCATCCAATGTCCGGGCCAGCATCAGAGCTTCATCAGCATCCCGGGTAGAAAGCAGCCGCATGGCTGCTTCACCATGTTGCAAGCGTCCGGCCGCATTGATCCTCGGCGCCAGATAGAAACCGATTGTTTCGGCTGAAACTGTCTTTTTGATCTTTGCCACCGTCAGTAACGCCTGCATCCCTGTTGAAGGCTTGCTGTTTAATCGCTGCAAACCATGATAAACCAGAATTCTGTTCACACCGACGATATCCATCACATCGGCAATGGTGGCCACTGCCACACGATCAAGCAGCTGGCGCAGATCAAAATCCGGTCGTGCATCCGATTCCGCCAGCTTCTTCCATACCGCCATCAACAGGAAAAAAGCTACGCCGGTGCCGCATAATTTACGCCCGGCAAACCCGCAATCGGCGCGAGCCGGATTGAGCAGTGCAAAGGCATCGGGCAATGTTTGTTCGGGTAAATGATGATCGCTGACAATCAGATCGAAGCCCTGCGTTTTCGCTTCCGTACAGGCATCAAAACAGGTCGTACCGGTATCGACGCTGATACCCAGTTTCGCACCCGCCGCTGTAGCCGCCCGTACTGGTTCCACGCCAATGCCATGCCCGTCATCCCCACGATGCGGAATGGATGACGAGACGATTGCGCCAGCTGCCAGCAAGGCTTCCAGCAGGATGGCAGTACCATTGACACCATCGGCATCGAAGTCACCGAAAATATGGATTTTCTCACCGTCCGCAATAGCCGCTGCAACACGTGTTGCAGCTTTATCCATATCCATCATGGCAAACGGATCTGGCAAATCAGCCAGTCGCGGTGCAAAAAACGGATCAGACTCCTGCATCCCCCTGCATTCGAGCAACCTTTCCCATGCTATGGCAGGATCATCAGCCTGTAACGGGCCATGCCGCCATGCCAGTGTATGCCCCTTTACTGTTTTACCTTCCGGCAACATTCGTCACATCACCTGCTTCAGGGGCTGTTAACACCAAGTCAGTCAACAACCGGGATTCATCTTTTACCGCTTTCGGACTCCATGTTGTTTTTCTCAACTTCGGCAACCATGACCGGGTCAACAGCACGGCATGCTCTTTACCGGCCAGCACAATCCTTTCCGGCAATGCTGCATCACTTTTGACCAGCTCATGCAATCGTTCCACTTCACTGATCATGCAGGGCGCATTTTTTCCGTCGACAATGGATTGTAATATCGGATTACGTGTTGCTACAGATAGCGTTCGCCAATCGTTTTCCACCGGCCAGTCAACCGGAGCCCAGAGCCAGACACCATTCACATCCGGTTCTCCGCTGTCATGCCGCCTTTCTGATGGATGCTGAAACAAAGTCATTTGAATTTCCGACAACAACCGGTTCAAACGCCCGCCATCTTCCCCGGCATGATGCCTGTCAGGTAACATCTGTCCTGATATTTCACCAAAAGCCAGTGGATATGCCTCAATTCTTTCCCGACAGGCCAGCAGTAACGCGCTCCCGATAGCAAACAGCTGCATCCCTTCTTCAGCCAACAGTGGATTCAATACCTCACTCAGGTGGGCTGCATCGGCATGTGCCCACGGGAATTGACCTTCCGGCATCACCCGTACCGTGTCGCGCAGCATCTGGGCATGGTAGGGCGAAACGGTCCAGCATTGAACGGTGTGCTCCGGTAGTGTGTCACACTGCGAAGCCAGCAAAACAGTCGGCGATACTTCACACAACGCAGCATACCAGGCCAATGGATTCTTATCGGCACAGGCGAACCACTGCTGTCTGTAAGCGGACAGCTGTTTCTGCCATAAAAACAGATCAGGATGAAGCGAAACTCCATCCTGATGCTGAATCAATGCCTGACTGACAATCAGTGTTGTAACACTCACCTAAGGCGTGTTATTTGTTTCATCTTAATCATTACGACCCGAGTGCCTTACGTACGGCATCCTCAGTAGCATCGATCGTAACAGGGGTGGGAATGCCCTGCATCGCCGTATCCGGGTCTTTCAGGCCATTACCGGTCAAGGTGCAGACAATCGTTGCACCCGGCTGAAAATAACCGGCCTTGTTGAGTTTGATCACGCCTGCCACCGAAGCTGCCGAGGCAGGTTCGCAAAACACACCTTCGAGTGAAGCCAGCATATCGTAGGCCTGTAAAATTTCTTGATCACTGACGGCATCAATACGGCCGCCGGATTCATCGCGCGCCGCTTCCGCCTGCTGCCATGAGGCCGGTTTGCCGATACGAATGGCCGTCGCCACAGTCTCCGGGTTTTCAACCGGAGCACCATTGACAATAGGGGCGGCACCGGCTGCCTGGAATCCGATCATTTTCGGCAGACTTTTGCTGATACGCTTCTCGTGATACTCCTTATAACCCATCCAGTAAGCTGTGATATTGCCTGCATTACCTACTGGCAGTGCATGGAAATCGGGAGCAAAACCGAGTTCGTCCACAATCTCAAACGAGGCTGTTTTCTGACCCTGAATACGGTACGGATTGACAGAATTGACCAGCGCAATTGAGCCATCGGCGGAAATCTCACGCACCAGTTCCAGCGCATCATCGAAATTACCGCGAATCTGGATCACCCTGGCACCATAACGCATGCCCTGGCTCATCTTGCCCAGCGCAATCTTTCCATCGGGAATCAGCACATAGGCATCCATGCCGCAGTTGGCTGCATAGGCCGCTGCCGAAGCCGAGGTATTGCCGGTTGAGGCACAGATAATTTTCCTGGAACCGGCATTATAGGCCTGAGTCACAGCCATGGTCATGCCACGGTCCTTGAATGAGCCGGTCGGATTCAAGCCCTCGAATTTCAGGAACAGCTTCAGTTCCGGATTGATCGCATTGCGCAAATTCATCGACTCGTGCAACGGGGTATTCCCTTCGTACAGGGTAATGACCGAGTCATCCTTGCCGATTGGCAGAAATGCGCGGTAACGGTTAATAATTCCTTCGTAACGGGGCATAATTAATTCCTTATCAGCGATGACTTACGCGACAGCCGATTCTTTACGCAGAATCAACACATCTTCTTCAACAGCCTGCAATCCGATAATACGGCTTATGGCTGCCTGTAAATTTCCTTCACTTGTTTCGTGGGTCAACATGATCACCGGCACGCTATTGGCTTCAGAGCGTTCCTTCTGGCTCATTGCTTCCAGACTGATACGGTGATCAGCCAGAATCGAGGTAACCGATGCAATCACACCCGGCTGATCCTGCACCATCAGTCGCAAATAATATTCACATTCGATATCTGCCACCGGAAGCGTTTCCAGATCACGGCGCTCTGACTCGACAAAACCCATAGGCGGAGCCAGATGTTTAACCCCGTCCGGAACCACACGTGCAATATCCATGATATCAGCCACCACGGCAGAAGCGGTTGGACGCTCTCCGGCACCACGACCGAAATACATCGTATGTTCAACAAAATCACCGGATACCTGCACTGCATTGTAGGAATCGGAAACCTGTGCCATTTGTGAATTGGCCGGTACCAGTGTCGGATGTACGCGCATCTCCACCCGTTCGACATTGCCATCAGTCCCGTGCGGTTTGGCAATACCGAGCAGTTTGATCCGGTATCCCAGCTCAGCCGCTGATTCGATATCATCCGCTGTAATCTTGCTGATACCTTCGGTAAACACTTCATCAAATCTGATCTTCGAACCAAACGCCATGGCTGCCAGAATGGATAACTTATGAGATGTATCAATACCTTCCACATCAAAGGTCGGATCGGCCTCTGCGTAACCCAGTTCCTGCGCTTCCTTCAGTACATCGGCGTAATCGGCCCCTTCATTCTCCATCTTGGTGAGAATGAAATTGCAGGTACCGTTCAAAATACCATAAACAGATTCCACTGCATTGGCCGCACAGCCTTCACGTAACGCCTTCAGACATGGAATACCACCCCCTACTGCCGCTTCAAAGCCAATGGCAACACACTTTTCAGCAGCCAGAGGAAACAGTTCTTCCCCGTGTTTGGCCACCAGTGCCTTATTGGCAGTCACCACATGTTTACCATGCTCCAGCGCCGTCGACACAAATGTGCGAGCAGGTTCATAGCCACCAATCAATTCAACCACCAGATCGATATCATCCGCAGTGACAATATCATTGGCATCATCGGTGAGGCGTACGCCCGTGAAATCCAGTCCACGATCACGGCTCAGATCACGATCCGCCGCAGCTACCAAACGCACCTGTTTTCCAAGCCGACGGGATATCAGAACCTGTTGCTCGATCAAAATTCGCGCCACACCGGTACCGATCGTACCCAGCCCCAGCAATCCAACTCTTATTTCAGTCATTTAAGTCTCCAATCCTATTTAACCACGACGGCACGAAGTAAAAACACATTCTATTATTTGAATAAACCATAAAACTTTGTGCCTCTGTGTCTTTGTGGTAAAAAATACCTATGACGTACCTGCATCCAGAAACTTGCGCATGCCGCGCAACGCCTGCCGGGTTCTGTGT
>WFUI01000130.1 GCA_015485035.1 Mariprofundus sp. | reverse complement strand
GTATCAGGCGGTCGGTTTGAATAACGCGCAACTGACCGAGCCGAAGGCAGAGGATGCGATAGTCGAGCGCCTCGGCGATGATGCCAGTTACCAGAAACGTGAGAATAACCGTACCTGGCAGGTGACTGAACGCCATTATGCCCTGTTTCCGCAACGCAGCGGCCAGATTACCATTGACCCGGTGCAACTTGATGGCAGTGCACTGGTCGGCGGCGCATCGTTTTTCCAGACCACGCGGCCCATTCGCGTGCGCTCCAATGCATTAACGCTGGATGTGGGCGGCATCCCCGACAGTTGGGCCGGTGAATCCTGGTTGCCGGCCAAACAGCTCCGTATAGAAGAAACATGGCCACAGGGTCATCCGACATTCAAGGTAGGGGAGCCGATTACACGCACTTTAACGCTGCGTGCTGATGGATTAACTGCCAGTCAGCTGCCCGAGTTTCCGCATGCTTTACCCGACCATCTGAAATCATATGCCGATAAACCGGTGCTCAAGGATGCCAGGCTGAGCGACGGTGTGCACGGTATGCGGCAGGAAAAAGTCGCCATTATGCCCATGCAGGCGGGCACGTATATTCTGCCGGAAATCGATATTTCCTGGTGGAATACAATGACGCAGAAGACGGAGCACGCCGTATTGCCGGCGCGCACATTTACAGTGGTTGCCGCCCCTGCATCAGCATCCGCGCCTGCACCAATGCAGAAACCACAAATGGCGGCAAAGAATGTCCATCCGCAAGCCCCGGTTCAGGTGCAACAGTCGGATATATCGTCATGGTGGCAATGGCTGGCGCTGTTTTTTGCTGCCGGCTGGCTGCTGACGCTTGCCTATGTGTGGCGTTTGCGCAGGAGCACTGATGCGCGGGAGCAGGAAGAGAGAGAAGGATGCGCCGTCAATATCAAGCAGGCTGCCAAAGCCGTCGAAACTGCCTGCGAAGCGCATGATGCCAAAGCCTGTGAGAAGGCGCTGCTGCAGCTGGCCGGTATTCAATTCCCCGGGTCACCCTGCCATTCGTTGTCCGCGCTGGCTGCGTTATGCAGCCCGGCCTTGCAGACTGAAGTAATCAGGCTGGAGCAGGTGTTATATGGCCCCGACGCATCAGCATGGCAGGGCGATGACTTGCTTCGTATATTCAGGCAGGAGGGCGGATTGACTATGCCGACAGGCGATGTAACGGATCAAGCCGGTGCCTTGCCGGGCTTATATCCTGATTGACAGGTGCCGTTAGAGAGCTCCGTCAGAGAGCTATTTCATGATAAGTAAAAGGTTGTAAGCAGGAAAGATACTCCGGAGTTTTACTTTTACACTGGCCTGGATGTTTCTCTGCGATAGCATCGCGCGATGCGCTTTAAACTTGCCGGAAATTTCGAACCACGCGGTGATCAGCCACATGCGATAGCTGAACTGGTTAGGGGTATTGCCGACGGGCAGCGGCACCAGACATTACTGGGGGTTACCGGTTCCGGTAAAACCTATACCATGGCCTGCATCATCGAACGCACCCAGAAACCCACCCTGATTATGGCTCCGAACAAAACGCTGGCGGCTCAATTATACGGCGAATTCAAACAGTTTTTCCCCGACAATGCCGTTGAATATTTCGTATCCTATTATGATTATTATCAGCCCGAGGCTTATGTGCCAACAAGTGATACCTATATTGAAAAAGATTCATCCATTAACGAACAGATTGATCGTATGCGTCATGCTGCGACAAGAGCGCTGCTGGAGCGTGAGGATGTTATCATTGTTGCCTCGGTATCCTGCATTTACGGTCTGGGTAGCCCGGAGGCATATTCGGGTATGTTGCTTTATTTTGAAGTGGGTCGGGAGATGGATCAGCGGGCGGCAATCAATAAACTGGTGGAATTGCAGTATCAACGCAACGATATGGATTTTCATCGTGGTACATTCCGCTTGCGCGGCGATGTGCTGGAAATCTATCCGGCTCATGCCGAGGACTTTGCCATTCGGGTGGAATTTTTCGGAGATGAGGTCGATGCTGTAAGCCGTTTCGATCCGTTGACTGGCAAACGAATCGAAGTACTGCATAAATATACCGTGTTTCCGAAAAGTCATTTTGTCACACCACGCAATCAGTTATTAAAAGCGATGGATGCCATTCGCGATGAACTGGCCGAGCGACTGGCCGAGTTGCATGATCAGAACAAACTGGTGGAAGCGCAGCGACTGGAGCAGCGCACCATCTTTGATCTGGAGATGATTCAGGAAGTAGGCTATTGCACCGGTGTGGAAAATTACTCGCGCCATTTGACCGGTCGGCCTCCGGGTGAAGCACCGCCAACCCTGCTGGATTATCTGCCCAATAATGCACTGGTCATGCTCGATGAATCCCATGTCACCGTGCCGCAGATTGGCGGTATGTTCAAAGGTGATCGTTCACGCAAGCAGACGCTGGTGGATTTCGGTTTTCGCTTGCCTTCGGCCCTGGATAACCGGCCGTTGCAATTTCATGAGTTCGAGGCGGTGGTGCCACAGGCCGTGTATGTGTCGGCTACCCCGGGAGCATACGAACTGGAACATAGCGCCGGGGTAGTGGTTGAACAGATTATTCGTCCGACCGGACTGGTGGATCCGGCTGTGGAAATACGGCCGGCCAGTACGCAGGTCGATGATTTTGTTTCCGAAGCGCAAAAGGTCATTAAAAAAGGCTTTCGCGTGCTGGCGACCTGTTTAACCAAACGTATGGCCGAGGATTTATCCGAATACCTGAATAACCTGGGTATGAGAGTGCGTTATCTGCATTCCGATATTGATACGGTGGAGCGTATGGAGATTTTGCGCGATTTGCGGCTCGGTGTGTTCGATGTACTGATTGGTATCAATCTGTTGCGCGAGGGTCTTGATTTGCCGGAGGTGGCGCTGGTGGCAATTTTTGATGCCGACAAGGAAGGCTTTTTGCGCTCGGAACGTTCACTGACCCAGACCATTGGCCGGGCTGCGCGTAATATTGAAGGTTATGTGATTCTGTATGCCGACAAGGTCACCAATTCGATGCAGTGCGCTATGCATGAGACCGAACGCCGGCGCAAGAAACAATTGGCATATAATGAAGAACACGGCATTACGCCGGAAACAGTGAAATCGGAAGTGAAAGATATTCTCGGCTCGGTGTATGAAATGGACTATGGTCATATTCCTGAAGTCGCCGAACCCGAGCCGGTTAGCGCCGCCATGAGAAAAACGCGGATTCTGGAGCTGGAGCGGCTGATGACAGAAGCGGCGGCTGATCTGCGTTTTGAGGATGCGGCATCGTATCGGGATGAAATATTGAGATTACAAGAGAAGCGGACGCATGATTGAACTGCCTGAAATAAACGACACCTCTATCCGGCACTGGCTGGGCAATACCTTTGCCGACAGGGGTAAACAATATTTCAAACAAGGCAAGGTGATCAGTGTCGATATTGCAGATCAGCCCTCTGAATTAACGGGCAATGTGCAGGGGCGGTTGCGATCTCCTTATGCCGTACATGTCCGCTTTACTGATGCCGATATTCAAGGCCGGTGTACCTGCCCGGTTGCGGTCAATTGCAAGCATGTGGCTGCTGTGCTTTATGCATGGATGCATGATGCTGAGATCGAGGGAGGATTCGAAGAGGATGAGTCGGAACAGGAGGAAACAGCGCCGGTTTCACCCGGACCATTTGCTTTCGGGCAGTGGCTGGGGGCACTGGAGCAGGCCAAGGACGAAAAAGTTGCACATCATGAATACCCGGACAGTGTCAAACAGCGGTTGCTGTATATCCTGGAGGCGGATGGTGACAAAAATGTGAGGCTGCATTTCGTTTCCGCGCGTATTCTGAAATCCGGTGGTTATGGGATATCCCAGCCTTATGAGGCTGCTAATATTCTTACTTATCCGGTTCCCAAATATGTGCTGGTCGACGATGAGAAGATTCTCCGGGAGGTGGCGACAGATCGTTCACTTTCGTCCATGCACGGTTATCGCATCAAGGGACCGGAAGGCTTAAGGATACTCAAACGTGCGCTGGCAAGCGGTCGTTGCCACTGGCAAGGCAAGGATACACCGGCATTGAAACGGGGAGACCGGCGTCGGGGAGAATGGGGCTGGCAGCTCAATAGAATGGGTGATCAGCACCTGACACTACAGATGCCGGATAGCGAGATTATCATTCCCACGTTACCACCCTGGTATATCGATACAAAAATGGCTGTATGCGGACCTGTGGAGAGTGGACAGCCAGCCGATGTGGCGGAAATTCTGCTCAATATTGCGCCGGTTGAACTGGACTGCTCGGATGAATCGATTCATGCCGTGGCCCGCCAGTTGCCTGATAATGTTCCGCCACCTGTCCATCTTCAGCATGATCACCGGCAGGTCAGGCCGGTTGCGATGATAGCTCTTAAATCTGTCAGATTGTCACACCGCTGGGGTTATCGCGGTTCCGAACAGCGCCATGTTGTCGAACTCATGTTTGATTATGATGGCCGGAAGGTGCCGTACAGCAGCCGGCCGGAGCCGGTACGCACCATTCGGGGTGATAAAGTGATTGATTACGCACGTGATTTGTCATTTGAGAAGCAGATGGCCGAAGCGCTTACGGTCGCCGGTTTGTATCCGATACAGGATGATAGCCTCTCCGGTGAGAATAATCTTTCTGAACATACATTTACGCTGCCGCATGATGACAGTTGGCCGGAATGGATGTTGTATGAAATTCCTGAATTGAAGGCTCAGGGTTTCAGTGTTGAAGTGGCCGAAGATTTTGGCTTCAGGGTTGAGCATGCCACGGCATGGGATCTGAACCTGGGACAGGGTCCGGAGCAGGGTACCTCAGGGCTCTCCAGCAATCTGATGGGGCAGGCCAGTTTCATGGTGACCCTTGATGGCGGTGAAGAGGTTGATCTCATCGATGCGCTGGCGCGCTGGGTAGGCAGCAAGCCGGCGTTGTTGAAAGCGGAATCACTGGCTCAACTCAAAGAGAAAGCCCATGTTCCATTGCCGCTGCCGGATGGGCGGCTGCTGCCTGTTCCGGGTGAAATGGTAGCCAATATTCTGCATTTTATGATGGATGTATTTGCCAGCGGTAAAACCGAAGATATCCAGCTCTCTGCTCCACAGATGCTGGCACTGGAAACGAGTGTCAGCGAATCTGAAGTACCCGTGCGGATCAACAGCAGTGTCTGGTTGAAGCAAATGAAACAGCTGGTAGATATCGGCAATATACCCGTTTGTGATGTGCCGGAAACTCTGCAGGCCGAGTTGCGGGATTACCAGCGAGAAGGCTTGAGCTGGATGCAGTTTCTGCGCCAGATGGGGTTGGCCGGTATTCTGGCTGATGATATGGGTTTGGGGAAAACGGTGCAGGCCCTGGCTCATATTTTGAAAGAGAAAGAAGATGGTCGTTTGGAGTCTCCGGCGCTGGTACTTGCGCCCACCAGTCTGATGCATAACTGGCGACGCGAAGCGGAGAAATTCACGCCCGGATTATCCGTGCTGGTGTTGCATGGCCCGGAGCGTGGTCAACATTTTGATCAACTGGCCGGTTACGATCTGGTACTGACGACTTACCCGTTATTGGCACGCGATTACGAAACGCTGGAAAAACAAAACTGGCATATGCTGATTCTCGATGAGGCACAGTATATCAAGAACCCGGGGGCCAAAGTATCCCAGCTGGTGCGCAGACTGCATGCGACACATAAGTTGTGCATGACCGGTACACCGATGGAAAATCATCTGGGTGAGTTGTGGGCCCAGTTTGATTTTCTGATGCCGGGTTACCTGCATGATATGCGCGGCTTTTCGAAATTATTTCGCAAACCGATTGAAATACAGGGTGATGTGGCACGTCAGGATGCACTGAATGTGCGGTTGCGTCCGTTTATGCTCAGGCGGGGCAAGGAAGATGTGGCTCTCGAATTGCCACCAAAAACAGAAATGATTCGCAGTATTGAAATCGAGGATGCACAGCGGGAATTATACGAAAGTGTGCGCCTTGCCATGCAGAAAAGGGTACGTGATGCCATGGCTACGATGGGCTCAGGGCAAAGCCAGATTGTGGTGCTTGATGCATTACTGAAAATGCGTCAGGTGTGCTGCGATCCGCGTCTGGTCAATGGGTTACAGGGAGAACCACCTGCATCAGCCAAACTGCAAATGCTGATGGAAATGCTGCCCGAGATGATTGAGGAGGGCAGACGTGTGCTGTTATTCTCCCAGTTTACCTCCATGCTGAAGCTGATTGAGCAAGAGGTTCGTCGGCATCATATTGCCTATGTCAAATTGACCGGTCAGACGCAGGATCGCCAGACACCGATTGAATCCTTTCAGAATAAAAAGGTACCGCTGTTTCTGATCAGCCTCAAAGCCGGCGGTGTCGGCCTGAATCTGACTGCTGCTGATACGGTTATTCACTACGATCCATGGTGGAATCCGGCAGCAGAAACCCAGGCGACCGACCGGGCCCATCGTATTGGTCAGGATAAAGCGGTTTTTGTATATAAATTGATCACCGAAGGCACGGTGGAAGAGAAAATTCTGGAACTGCAGGAACGTAAACGCGCCTTGGCATCTGCGATCTATCAGAAAGATGCCGGCAAAAAACCGTTATGGACAACAGAAGAGCTTGATGGGCTGTTTGCTCCACTGAGCTGATTTCGTAAATATGAAAAGCCCTTCGGGTTATGAACAGATATTGGCTCATCAGTGTTAAGTGGCGTATAGTGAGAAAGCCTTGTGGTATATGACCCTTTTATGATCTTCGAGCAACTAAAATCATTTTCCGATAAGGGCAGCCTGGAAGATTTTAACTCCTTAACGTAAACACTGTTTTCTTTCTGCCATAATAATGTCATTAGAGCACCAATAAGCTGTCGATTATGCCAAACTCTTTCCAGCCAGATCCAAACTTAGTTAAAGGTGGATCTGGCTGGTAGGACAGTCAATCCAATTGTTTAAGTGGACTCCTGTCTGGTTTTGCTGACGCTGTGATAGGCAGCGCTGGCAGGTTCTCGTGATAGAACGTATCGGGAGTCACGCCGTCAAACGAACTGTGCAGTTGCCCCTGATTGTAGAAGTGAATGTGGCAGTCCAGCCGCAGCAGGTCACGCAGCAACGACTACCTGCATAGGACACCTCCAGGTGTAGTTCATCAATTCTGCGCATCATCTCCAGATCGCTGCCTGAGGGTGGTTTGGGTTGGTAATAGGCTGTTGATCTGGGCAAAGACAGAATCTGGCACTGTCGTGTCACCGGGAGTGTGTGATTGCGGTCGATCATCGTTTTGCGCTCAGTCGCCCCGTTTTACGAGCGCTTGTTGTGAATGACCATCTGCTAAGGCCGGTGGCTTCCTTTTATGGCTGGAAGCCGGCCCGTCACCCGGCGGGTTTGAAATGATGCTCTCAACTTTCGCAGTTTAGGAAAGGACTCCACTTATAAGCATTGTTCAACTCTCCGAAGTCACCTCTGTTCATTTGTGAGGTGAAGGGATAAAGCACGCCACTTCAATTCACTGACAGAATCTGACCCTCCAACCCGCTGTTAAGTGAACAGTTCTGCAATATCAAAACTCAATGTGCTGGAATCACGCATAGGTGTTGAATTCGCGTCCTCATTAATGAGGACATGGTCTGTTTATTTTACATTACCGTATATTTATGCTATACATAGTTTCATTAATAAAAGGGGTGGGGGAGTGTGCCAGGGGAAATAGAGCAAGAAAACCAACAGAATCAGCACCTGCTTGAAGCACCGAGCATCACCTTGCCGAAGGGTGGAGGTGCGATCAAAGGCATTGCTGAGAAATTTGAAGTCAATGCTGTCAATGGCACGGCATCGTTTCAGGTTCCGCTTCCCATATCTTCTGCTCGAAACGGTTTCTCTCCATCGCTATCGTTAAGTTACAACTCCGGTTCCGGCAACAGCCCATTCGGTTTAGGCTGGAGCCTATCCTTTCCTTCTATATCCAGAAAGACAGATAAGGGTTTGCCACAATATCAGGATGAAGATGAAAGCGATGTGTTTCTTCTTTCCGGTGCTGAAGATTTGGTGCCGATGTTTCGAGTAGGCACCGAAGAAGTATTTGAGGAAACTCGGAACGAGAATGACATTGAATATCGAGTAAAACGCTATCGCCCGCGCATTGAGGGGCTGTTTGCTCGTATTGAGCAGTGGAAGCGGGTGTCTGACGGGGATATCCACTGGCGTTCGGTCAGTCGGGAGAATGTTACTTCGATATTTGGCAAAGGTGCTAATGCAAGAATTGCAGATCCGGATGATCTATCACGTGTTTTTCAGTGGCTGATTGAGTTCAGCTATAATGATAAAGGCAGTTGCTGTTCTTATGAATACAAAGAAGAGAATTTTCAGGGTGTAAAAGATCAGGATATATGGGAGATGAACCGCCTGAAAGGGCTGGCTTCTATAACAAACCGCTATCTGAAAATGGTCCGTTATTGTAATAAGTCACCATATTACCATGGAAACTCCGTGCCTGAGAGTGATGGGTATCATTTCTACCTGCTATTTGATTATGGCGAACATGACAGGAATAAACCGGAGCTAGAAGAAAGTGTAAATTGGAATGTTCGCCACGATCCGTTTTCACAATATCGGGCAGGCTTTGAGGTTCGCACGTATCGTGTTTGTCAACGCGTGTTGATGTTCCACGCTTTCGATGAATTAGGGGATACTCCTTATCTGGTCAAATCGCTTGATTTTAATTATTCCGAAGTGGACAGGCCCAGTGCTGGATTCAGTTATTTATCGTCTGTAGTGCAGACTGGTTATATTCGTCAGGGAGGCGGTTACAGTAGTAAATCATTGCCGCCAATGGTATTTGAATATCAACAACATGCTTGGAATAGCGAGCTTGTAGATCCTGATACAAATGCCATGGATCATGCCCCAGTTGGTCTCACAAGCGGCCATCAGTGGGTGGATCTTTATAACGAAGGTATATCCGGCATTTTAAGCGAGCAGGCTGGCCGTCTTTACTATAAGCATAACTTGGGAATGTGCTCTTTTTCATCTGCCCGGCTGGTGTCTCCTAAACCATCTTTTTCAGGCTTGGCATCCGGTGCGCTACAGCTTCTCGATTTGGAGTCCAGCGGCGAAAAACAGTTGACCATGTTCCGGGGCGACGAAAAAGGCTTTTTCGCCCTCTCCGGCGATGAAGAGTGGCAGCCGTTCAGGTCGTTCAAGAGTGTTCCTAATATCGATTTCTCAGATCCCAACCTGAAATGGCTGGATGTGGATGGAGATGGGAAGGCCGATCTGCTGATTTCTGAAGAGAACGTGTTCCGCTGGTATCCATCAGAAGGGAAAGAGGGTTTTGCTGCTTCTCGGACAGCACTTAAAGGTTCGGATGAAGAGCAGGGGCCTGTTATCGTTTTCTCCGACTCCACACAATCAATCTATCTGGCCAGCATGTCTGGAAGCGGTATGCAGGATATTGTGCGCATTCGTAATGGAGAGGTCTGTTATTGGCCAAACCTTGGTTATGGCCGCTTTGGTGCCAAAGTCACTATGGGCGATGCACCATACTTTGATTCTCCCGATCAATTTAATCCCCAGTTTATCAGGCTCGGTGATCTCGATGGGTCTGGCACTACAGATATTGTTTATTTGGGCAATGATAGTTATTGCTGCTGGTTGAATGATAGTGGCAACAGGTTTTCCACGGAAACTTTTGAAGTGGATCCATTCCCTGAAATAAATAGCCATACTGATGTCGCTCTTATTGACCTTTTAGGTACTGGGACCTTGTGCCTTGTCTGGTCATCACCACTGCCGGCGCATCAGGGTAGAGCACTACGCTATATTGATTTGATGCAGGGCAAAAAGCCGCATGTGCTGTTTCGTTACAAGAATGGCATGGGCGCCGAAACGATCTGGCATTACAAGAGCTCCACTCACTACTATCTTGAAGATAAAAAAAACGGCACGCCATGGGTCACTAAGCTACCGTTTCCCGTTCAGGTTGTCGAAAAAGTTGAGAAGCTGGATCATGTCACTGGCCTTCGCTTTGTATCTCAATACAAATATCATCATGGTTATTATGATCATGCTGAACGGGAGTTTCGTGGTTTTGGTCGGGTGGATCAGTTCGATAGTGAAATCTTTGAGCACTTTGTTCGCTCAGGGGCTTCCAATATCGTCGAGGAAGATCTGCATCAACCACCCGTATTGACCAAAACATGGTTTCATACCGGAGCCTATCTGGATCGGGAACGTATTCTGAGCCAGTTTGCCCAT
>WFUI01000129.1 GCA_015485035.1 Mariprofundus sp. | reverse complement strand
CATTTCAGTTATAGAAATTGCTAGAATACATGGCAAACATCGCCAGACGATTCATCGCATATTGAAACGTCTTGGCGTAGAAACAACGAAAATGCAAAGCTCCGAGGCTCGTGGCCAGTTAGCTACATATATCTCGAAATCCGATTATGAGCTGATTAAAGATGAATTTAATAAGCCTGAAACCACGAGCGATAAAAACAATGAAAATTCCGGTCCAGGTGTTTTCTATGTAATACAGCTAGAGCCAGACCATGATCCAGGGCGGTTTAAAGTTGGTTTTGCCACAAGCGTTCAAGACAGGCTCAGGCAGCATAAAACGTCTGCACCATACTCTGTAGTATTAAATACATGGCCGTGTAAGTTGCTCTGGGAAAAAACGGCAATCGACAGTGTTACTCAAGGGTGTGAGCAGTTACATACGGAAGTGTTTCGCACGGATAATCTCAATCAAGTAATTGAGCGCTGCAATCAGTTCTTTTCATTAATGCCCGAGCTTGAGGGTGAGTAAATTGCCTAACAAGCGCATGCACTCGGACAGCCAAAATCGTCACGCCTTTTGCTGTCGCAGAAGCCGCGCCACTTTTGTCTGCCGGTGATGCTTGTCGTTATGCATAAAAACAAGGTGAGAATATGCTTAAATATCTGACTGTTTCTGTGGTTAAACATGATGGAATAATAAAGGAGATCCGTTATGAAAATTAAATGTGGTATCACTACTTTTCAGTTTGTTTTGCTGCTGTCCTTTGCTTTGTTTTCTTCTATCGCCAATGCTGGAACACCGGAAGCTGGCGATATTTATCAGGGTGGTAGCGAGGTCGAATACCCAGACAGGGGTATTTCGTATGTCTTGCCAAAAACAACGGAAGGCTATGCATCCGAAGAACACCCTGAGTATGAAATGCGGATTGGTGTTCGCCCGTATATCGGCACCAATAATAGAGGCGGTTCGCTCACTATTCGGGTGGCTGAGGGGGACTTTAAGGCAGTAGCTGCCGAGTTGAGTCATAATGCTGTGATCGATGGGCTGAACATGATTCCGGCAGGCAAGGCGACTGTGCAACATGGTGCTGTTGCATATAACGATTTCAATATCCAATACGAGGATGAGCTAAAAGCTTTTGTACTTGTATTGATGGCCAAAAATGGAACCGGTTTGATGATGACGGCAATCGCGCCGGCCGAGACCATGCCAGCCTATAAAAAAGCTATTTTGGATCTGGGCAACACAGTTAAAATTTCTTTTGCATCAAATCAAGCCGGGCAGCCAAACCGTTCGGGAGCAGCGCAACCACCACACAGACCGAAACGACAGTCGGCAGGGCAGCATGCCCATGCAGTTATTGGAGCATGGATGCGGCGCTCGAATGCCGGTAGTGGCGGGATTTATATGGAAAATGCCAGCAAATGGGTGTTTTCTGGCGATGGCACCTTCGCCTATGGGTCAGGTGCAGTGATTGCCGGTGGTACGGATGGCGTTTCTCTTCGCGGCGGTGGCGATAACCCGCCGGAATACGGGCGCTGGAACACCAGGGGGGATACACTGTTTTTGCACTGGGATGACGGTACTGAAGATACACGCACGTTTTCCACCTTTGACTATTATGGCACGCCGATTCTGGTTCAGACCATGCAGAATGGAAAAACCTTTCGCTACAAGAAAATCGATTGAGTCTGTTTTGATGGTCTGTAAATGAGTATTGGGCCTATGTGGGAGAAGTGTATCGGCAATCGTGTTGCTGTTATTGGCCTGCTGATTGTTGTATTCCCTGTGGGATTATACTGCATGTGGAAGGGAGAACATTTTTCTACTCCGGTACGATGGGTTGTTACTGTATTTATGCTCTGGTGGGCATGGAATATACTGGCGGATGATCCTGGCCAAGGTTTTGGAGCAGGAGATTGTAGTGCCGTATATCAATCCGGTGGATGTACCTATTACCGGGACTCCAACTGCAATGTAATTTCGCGGGTTTGTGAGTAGTACGATGAAAATCAGGCAGCTGACTTTGCTGACGCTCTTGATGATTTTCTGCGCCACAGTGAATGCAGGTTGTGCGTAGCTTCCCCATCGTGTTTGTTTATGCACGGCTTCAGAAGCTGCGCATTACAGGCTGATCAATGTTCCAGGCCCTGGGGAGATCAAGCTGAAAGATAACATGAGCGAAGCAGATGCCGGAGTGCTGTCCAGGGAACTGCTTGATAGCTTCAAACAGGGCAAGATTGCATAAAAAAGGGGGATTATGAATCTGCCCAGACAAAATTCTCCATCCTTGCTGAGTACGGACATAATCTGTCTTATCAGTGGCTGCTGGAAATAGATCTGCTCGGTCATGGCAAACCGATGGATCAGGTGTTGCCTTACAAACGTGATAAGCACAAAAGAAAACCGAGGAAAATTGAATGAAGAACAAGTTTTTTTTACTGGTGATTGCCGCCTGTTATTTTTCTGTGTCGGCATATGCAGGTGACGATGCAAGCGGCACCACTCCCTTCGCAGTCGATCTTTCAGAAAAATTCCATGTGTATGAAATGACTCCAGCGGATAAAAAGTGGAGCAGATCACTCGTTCGGAACCTGCACTATACAGGGAAGGTTGTGCATTTTGTCAAAACAGACATCAAGTTGGGTATCAAGGGTATAGAGAAGCAGGGCGAAGTGTATCATGCCCTCGAAGAGCCTGATTATTTCTATATCGTGGCATCGGATGCGATGCTGATCATAGGTGCGCCTCATCCTTATAGTCCGGGAGTTGGAGGATTTTCCATGCACCGCTCGGAATCGAAAAATTTCATTGTATGCCTGAATCTTCAACCTGGTGGTGTGCCTGTTCATTCGGGTGCAAAGGTGGTGGTCGGTAAAAACATCTGGAACGGGCATTTGTGGAGCAGGTTTTAATTACCGCACAAATGACTTCCGTACCCCCAATTCCACCATGCCGATGATATTGGAAAATACTTAATTTCAGCAAAATTCAAAAAACAGTCTATACTACATCTATTAAACTTCATCCAAGGGGAGAAAAATAATGAGATTTTTTGCAATAATCTGCATGGCCATGGGCTTGACGCTGGCAGGCTGTAGTTCCGAAAAAGAGGAAACACCTGCTCAGCCAGCAGCAACAGAGGCTCCTGCAGCGGAAACCACTTCCGCAACAACTGATGCCGCTGCAACAACTGATGCCGCTGCAACAACTGATGCCGCTGCAACAACTGATGCCGCTGCAACAACCGATGCCGCTGCAACAACCGATGCCGCTGCAACAACCGATGCCGCCGCAATAACCGATGCCGCCGCAACAACCGATGCCGCTGCAACAACCGATGCCGATGCCGGAGC
>WFUI01000128.1 GCA_015485035.1 Mariprofundus sp. | reverse complement strand
TAAGACTGGATCATCGTACCCATGGCACCATCCAGAATCAGAATCCGCTGGTTCATCTGTTGCTGTAAAAGATCGGCTCGTTTCATGCGGCGCAAGCTAACAGTACTGATATATTCTAGTAATCATAAAAATAATACCCTTTCATCTGTGGGGTGACATTGTCAGTCTCAATTGTGTTTTTTTCTGCTATAATTGCGGCCTGATATCGAAGGCCGGTGTTGCCTTCTTGCCATGTGTTGGCGTTTTCCTTATTAAACAGCATGGTTCCAGGTGAGTATTTACAAGGGAGTTCCTGTATCAATGAATGAGCAGAAAAAAAGTAGTAATGTGGTTTGGCATCAGGCCACTGTAACACGCAAGCGTCGTGAAGCAGCCAATGGCCATCACAGTGTAATCCTCTGGTTTACAGGCTTGTCCGGAGCGGGAAAATCGACACTGGCCCATGCCGTGGAAGAGAGATTGCATCAACTGGGTGCGCGAACCTTTGTTTTTGATGGCGACAATGTCCGGCATGGTCTTTGCTCCGACCTTGGCTTCTCGGATGCCGATAGACAGGAAAATATTCGCCGTATTGGTGAAATGTCCAAGCTGATTATTGAGGCCGGTGTGATTGCCCTGACCGCATTCATTTCTCCATTCCGGGCGGATCGCGACAGGGTGCGGGCACTGGCCGATGATGGAGATTTTATTGAAGTGTATTGTTGTGCTTCTGTCGATGAGTGCGAATCAAGGGATGTGAAAGGTTTGTATGCTCGTGCGCGATCCGGAGAAATCAAGGCATTTACAGGTATTTCCTCGCCCTACGAGGAGCCCGAGAACCCTGAACTGGTTGTGGATACCGGCTCATTGCCATTGGATGAATGTGTTGAACAGGTGCTGGTTTATCTGCGAGAGGCCGGAGTGATTGGAAACAGTGAGAAGTAGTCAGTGACTGGTCATTGGGCGGGTGCGCGCGATCAGTCACCATTTGCAGTGACCAGAAGGATCGCTTTTTTCGGTGGAGCACATGCGTATAAATCATAAGGCTCAGACTGTTTCTTCTGCAAAGGTGCTGGTAACCGGTGCGGCGGGTTTTATCGGCTCCCACTTGAGTCACCGGTTGCTGGCAGCTGGTGATGAAGTGATCGGACTGGATAATCTGAATGATTATTACGATATCAGCCTCAAAGAGGCCCGACTTAAGCGGTTGACAGAAAAGTGCGGGTTCCGTTTTGTGAAAATGGATGTGTCAGACAGGCCGGGTATGGAAAAACTGTTTTTAGAAGAGCAGTTCGACCGGGTCGTTCATCTGGCCGCCCAGGCCGGGGTGCGCTATTCATTGCAGAATCCGCATGCCTATATTGACAGTAATATTGTTGGCTTTACCAATATTCTGGAAGGTTGCCGTCACAACGCCATCAAACACCTGGTTTATGCTTCCTCATCCTCTGTATACGGTGCCAATGAGTCGATGCCCTTTTCGGTACACGATAATGTGGACCACCCGGTTTCGCTATATGCGGCAACCAAAAAAGCCAACGAACTGATGGCGCATACCTACTCACATCTGTATGGCCTGCCGACAACGGGGTTGCGTTTTTTTACAGTATACGGGCCATGGGGAAGACCTGACATGGCCTATTTCCTGTTTACCCAGGCGATCCTGGCCGGAGAATCAATTGATGTGTTCAATCACGGCAATATGCAGCGTGATTTTACTTATATTGATGATGTTGTTGAAGGTGTGGTTCGTGTGCTGGGTCATACGGCTGAAGCGAATTCCGAGTGGGATGGTAAAATCCCGGATCCCGGTTCAAGCAAAGCGCCATGGCGGATTTACAATATCGGTAATGCCAGCCCGATAAAATTGGGCGATTTTATTGCAGCCATTGAAAAGGCACTGGGCATAGACGCGAAGAAGAACTTTTTAGATATCCAACCCGGTGATGTGCAGGCTACTCATGCGGATGTGGCTGATCTGATGCGTGACATGGATTATCGACCAGTGACCCCGGTGAATGAAGGTGTGCAGCAGTTTGTGGACTGGTATAGAGCGTACCATCAGTGTTAACCTCAAACCCAACATTGGCATGCGGCACCCCTTTGATTCGGGGCATCCATGCCCCTCACCCTGCGGGCGGCCTAAAGCCTGTCCAAACGGCTATCCTGCCTTTTTGTGATTCCCCGGTATTCCGGAAAATCACTTATCATCGGCAGCGTGACAGCATGATTTTACAAAATAGCATACAAACCAAATACTTGCACCTTGCATCCAATGCCGGATGTTGGGGTTAAAGGGATTTCAATGACATATAAACCAAAAAATATTCTGGTAACCGGCGGAGCCGGTTTTATCGGCAGCAATTACGCGCGTTTCATGCTATCCAGCGATCCGGATGTGCACATCGTTAATCTTGATCTGCTTACCTATGCAGGTTCGCTGGATAATCTTAAAGATTTGCCGGATGCATCGCGCCATTGTTTCGTGCAGGGCGATATCTGCGATAGGGGATTGATCGATCGGCTGTTACATGATCATGAAATCGATACCATTGTGCATTTTGCCGCCGAGTCACATGTCGATAATTCTATCTCCGGCCCGGAAGTGTTTGTGAAAACCAATGTTATGGGTACATTTACCTTGCTGGAAGCGGCCCGTCAGTATTGGCTTGAAAGCTCATCCCGGCCATTTTTCCGGTTCCACCATATCTCTACCGATGAAGTGTATGGCACGCTTGAAAAAGATGATCCGGCATTCAGCGAAACCACACCCTATGCACCCAATTCTCCGTATTCAGCCTCCAAGGCAGGCTCCGATCATCTGGTGCGTGCCTATTTTCATACCTATGGCCTGCCTGTCACCACAACCAATTGCTCTAACAACTATGGACCCTACCAGCATAGCGAGAAACTGATTCCGACGATTATCCGCAACTGTCTGAATGGCAGCCCTATCCCTGTATATGGAGATGGCTCCAATATCCGCGACTGGCTCTATGTTGAAGATCATTGCTCAGGTATCGATACAGTGATTCGGGCTGGCAAGCCGGGTGAAACCTATAATATCGGCGGTATTAACGAGTGGGCCAATATCGACATTGTGAAATGCATATGCAGATTGATGGATGAGTTCAGAACAGATTACGGCCACGACTCCGGTCACGAATCATTGATCTCATTTGTGACTGATCGCCCCGGCCATGACTGGCGTTATGCCATCGATGCCACCAAAATGGGACAGGAACTGGGCTGGAAACCGGCGGAAACGTTTGAAACAGGGATCCGGAAAACGGTGCAGTGGTATTTGAAAGAGGCTGCATAGCACTCTGGCGGATACAGCCTTAGTTTTGTGAGGTGCCGGTTTATTCAGCATCTCCATGCGGGCCGTCCATGACCTGCGTTGATTTTGCCAGGATGACAATAAATCAGTGTTTTTTAACGACCAAACACCTTTTTCAGAATAGACGTGGTACGTTTGACAGGATTCTTGCGTATCGCGGCTTCTTCCTCTGCCATGTAGTGAAAAATACCGGCCATACCCAGATCGACAACATGTTGCGTCAGATTGGCTTTCACATCCGGCACAAACGGAACGGCTTTATATTGACCCATGACGCCATCATAAGCCTGTATTGCCCCGGCTTGATTCAACGCTTTTTTTACAATCGGACGCATTTCTTTGGATAATGGTGCAGACATCTTTCCCTTGAAATATTGTGTGGCCGCATCATCCGGCCCGTTTAGAATTTTCCTGGCGTCATCGAAGGTCATCTCCCGGATAGCATTGCCGAAAATCCGTTTGGCTTTGGGAGTCGCCAGTTCAGCCGCACGATTCAGTTTGAGTTCGAGGTCATCCATCATACCGCCCATGCCGATAGCGGACAGAGTGGACTTCACCGTTTGCAGGCTTTCCGGTAGTGGAATATGAATCTTCGGGTCTGCATTGAAACCATCGGTTTTACCCAATTTCCCGACGACATTGTTAGAACCGACACGCAGTGCATCTTTTAATCCGGCAACCATGTCCGACTTGCTCAGGCCAGTCATGGTCGAGGCGGCGGGTTTTTCTGTTCCTGTACTGCCGATCAAGCCACCAATCTGGTCCATAAAACCGGCTGAAGCCTGCGAAACAGGAAAGAGCAAGGCTCCGGCGATCATGATCGGTTTCCAGTTTAGTCTTTTCATGTCCTTACCCCCTTGCCGAAAAAAACAGCATAGCGGAACATTTCAACATCGCCCAGACATTTTTTTGCCACGGAAAACAGGCAATGTGCATCATAATAGTGGTTTTTATCTGTTTTTGATTCCCCGAGATCAATCTTCAATGTAAGAGTCGAGCACACTGGCAACCAGCTGAAACACATCTGTCGATTCCGGATTTCCGTGGTGTAAGGGTGAAGTCCAAATAACTGGTTAAGGTGACCGACCAAGTATTTCAGATATTCAGGGATTGCAGAAAACAGGAAAGATATTTTGCGAAATTGCCTGGCCCGAATCCAGGGGTGTTATTTGCCGTGAATAGAAAAAACCAGTGGCTGATTCATTATGTTGCATTATTTATGCCCGGAAAAACAAAGAGACACTCGTTCCGGCTGGTTAAATGGTGGGCGATGCAGGGTTCGAACCTGCGACCCCTGCCGTGTGAAGGCAGTGCTCTCCCGCTGAGCTAATCGCCCTGTTTTCAAAGGGTGCGCTTTCTAGCAGTGGGGGCAGCTTGTTTCAATCGACAATATCAATTTTAAGGTTTCATTCATCTGACAGGCTTATTATGCTGCGCCGG
>WFUI01000127.1 GCA_015485035.1 Mariprofundus sp. | reverse complement strand
GTGTCGAACGTGAACCCGAACAAACCCATATGACATTCACGACTGCTCTGGATATGACGGACTGGCAATTGGGTGACTCGGTGGCCTGTAACGGTTGTTGCCTGACTGTCACCGCTTTTGAGTCTGATCATACATTTACTGCAACGTTATCGATGGAAACATTGGGACTAACTACGTTCGCCGATGCTGCAGTTGGTGATGCCGTCAACTTCGAGCCTGCACTGCGTGTGGGTGATGCGCTGGGTGGCCATATGGTGACAGGGCATGTTGATGGACCCGGAACGGTGCAAATGGTGAGAGAGATTGGCGAGCATCGGGAATTTATATTTGAAATACCGGATAAACTGGCTCGATATGTGGTGAGCAAAGGTTCTGTGGCTATCAATGGGGTCAGTCTGACTGTGAATCGGGTGGGAAGGAATGACTTTACCGTTAACCTGATTCCCCATACCTTGTCGCACACCAATCTGGGAGCCTTGCAGGCAGGGGACAATGTGAATATCGAAACTGATATGTATGGGCGTTACGTAGAACGATTGATGCAATTTTCAACGGAGAAATCATGAGTTTGGCAACAACAGAAGAGCTGATTGAAGAGCTGCGCGCCGGGCGCATGATTATTCTGGCCGATGATGAAGATCGGGAGAATGAAGGTGACCTGATCATGGCGGCGGAGTGGGTAGCACCGGAAGCGATTAATTTTATGGCTACACACGGGCGTGGTCTGATTTGTCTGGCCATGACCCAGGAACAGACGGATCAGTTGGAATTGCCATTGATGGTGGCCAATACCAATTCCAAGTTCAAAACCAACTTTACCATTTCAATTGAAGCAGCCGAAGGTGTGACCACGGGTATTTCAGCCTATGATCGGGCCCACACAATTCGCACGGCAATTCAGGACGATGTAAAGCCGGCGGATATTCATACGCCGGGCCATGTATTTCCACTGGTTGGGCGTGATGGCGGTTTGCTGGTGCGGGCAGGGCATACCGAAGCCAGTATTGATCTGGCGCGAATGGCAGGTCTGAAACCGGCCGGTGTGATCTGTGAGATCATGAATGAAGACGGAACCATGGCACGCATGCCGGAATTGAAAGTATTTGCCAAAAAACATGCCCTGAAGGTGGGTACCATTGCCGATGTGATTCGCCATCGTCTGAAGCATGATTCGCTGGTGAAACGAGAGGTTGAAGTGCGTATGCCGACTGAGTTCGGCGAATTCCGGCTGATTGGATATACCAATGCGGTGGACAAGGCCGAGCATGTGGCCCTGGTTATGGGTGAGCCGGATGCAGAACGCCCGTGCCTGGTACGCGTGCATTCCGAATGTTTGACTGGTGATGTGTTCACTTCCCGACGTTGTGATTGCGGTTCGCAATTGCATGCAGCTATGCGACAGGTTTCTGAAGCCGGTGAAGGGGTGATTCTGTATCTGCGCCAGGAAGGCCGCGGAATCGGATTGCTCAATAAATTGAAGGCTTATAATTTGCAGGATGCCGGGCACGATACGGTAGAAGCCAATAAAAAACTGGGTTTCAAGGCTGATCTGCGTGATTACGGTATCGGAGCCCAGATTCTGCGAGATCTGGGCCTGCGTCGTTTGAAATTACTGACCAACAATCCCAAGAAAATTATTGCACTGGACGGTTACGGGCTGGAAGTGAGCGAACGCGTGCAGCTGCAGGCCGGGGCGCATGAAGATAATATTGCTTATCTGACGGCCAAACGGGACAGAATGGGACATATGCTGGATGTGAAGGGTGAATCATCATGAGTCTGGATGCACCACATTTGGCAGGCAACGTCGATGCTTCCGGTTTGACTGTTGGTATCGTGGTAAGTCGTTTTAATACCGATATCACAGAAGCACTGCTGGCAGGGGCTGTTTCAGCGCTGAAAGAACATGGCAGCAGCGATGAGGATATTACGATTATATACGTGCCCGGCGCATTTGAGCTTGGTACGATTGCTGCAAAAATGGCCAGCACAGGACGGTTTGATGCTATCGTATGTCTGGGCTGCGTGATTCGCGGTGATACAGCGCATTTCGATTATGTTTGTCAGGGCGCGATGGATGCAATCGGTAAAGTCGCACAGCGTGGTGATGTCGGCGTCGGTAACGGTGTATTGACGCTGGATACGCATGCACAGGCGTTGGAGCGCGTAGGCGGCGCACACGGACATAAAGGTGAAGAAGCAGCACTGACTGCGATTGAAGTCGCTCAGCAGTTGAAAGTGCTTGATCAGGCTCTGGAGGTTTAATGGCCAATCGTCATATGGCGCGAGAATCGGCGCTGGAAACGTTATATGCATGGGGCTCGGCGGAACAGGATGGTGGAATGATTCCGGATTTACTGGCATCCCGTTTGCAACATGAGGATCGCGAAGAGCAGGATGAAAATTACTTGCGCGAGGCCGTATATGGAGTCACCGATCATGTGGATGCACTGGATGAGATCATCAAAACAGCAGTTCGCGGGCGTAGTTTGCGTTCAGTTGCCCAGGTTGAAATCAATGTGATCAGGCTTGCCGTGTGGGAGATGCAGAACCGGCTCGAGATTCCCTATCGTGTAATCATCAATGAAGCGCTCGAATTAACCCGGGATTATGCCGGCGAATCTCCACGCGGTTTCATCAATGGCGTGCTGGACAATCTGGCCAGACAATTACGCCCTTCAGAACAAGGAAAAAAATAAGATCAAAGTCTTGCACCACAGAGTACGCAGAGTAAAGGCAAACCAAAAGCAGGGATTCTTCGCCTGAATGAATTGCACCCTGTCATTTGGAGGATATCAATTTCTACTATGTAGATAACGGCTCATATTCTTTAGTTTTTTATGATTTTACTCTGCGTACTCTGTGGTAAGATGCTTTTGACCGAATGTAAATAAAACTCCGGAAACAGGCCCGCCATGAAATTTGATCGTTATTATATTTCTGCTGAAATTAAAAAGAATCTGGCACGGCTGGGTTTTAAACGGCCAACCGATATTCAGTTCAAGGCCATTCCATCCATTCTCGAAGGTGAGGATGTGCTGGCGATTGCCCAGACAGGCACGGGCAAAACCGCTGCATTTGCGATTCCTGTCATCGATAAAATACACCGGTATAAAAGCAGCAAGCGCTCCTATGGCATTAAATGCATTGTCATGGTGCCGACACGTGAACTGGCCTTGCAGATCGGTGACGTCTTCAAAAGTATCTCTGCGCATACGCGTGTAAAAGTATTTACGTTGTACGGCGGGGTGGAACAGGAAAGGCAAATTGCCAGGCTGCAGGATGGTATTGATATACTGATTTCCACACCGGGACGCATGTTTGACCTGATCAACCAGCAGGAAATTCGGCTCGACAGTGTTTCTACGCTGGTGCTGGACGAAGCAGACCACATGCTCGACCTCGGTTTTATTGAAGATATTAAATACATCAAAAAAATGCTCCGGGGAAAACATCAGACACTCTTCTTCTCGGCCACCATCAATGACGAGATCAAAAAACTGGCCTATTCTCAGGTGAGGAGTGCGGCGATCCGCATACAGGTGTCGCCGAAAGACCGGATATCAAAAAATGTATCCCATTTTGTCATGTTTGTAGAGATGGATGATAAACGGTTTTTTCTGCAGCGTTTTTTGCAGGATCACCCTGAAGGGAAAGTTATTGTTTTTGTTCGCACAAGAGTGCGTGCCGAGCGTGTACTCAGGGCGCTGAAGCGGGTAGGCATTGAAGCAGTCAGCATCCACGGCGACAAGGATCAGACTGAGCGCTCACGAGTGATGCAATCCTTTCGTGAGGGTGAACAACGTATTTTGATCGCCACGGATGTGAGTGCACGCGGTATCGATGTGCCGGATATTGAATACGTAATCAATTATGATCTGCCGGAGAAGGTGGAAAACTATGTGCATCGTGTAGGACGAACGGGGCGGGGTGTGAACAAGGGTGAAGCTGTATCATTTTGCAGCAGCGAGGAAAAGCCACTGCTCGAAGCCATTCATTCGTTTATTGCCAAGCCGATTGAAGTGTTGAATGTGGATAAAAAAACCTATGTCGATACCACCAGTACGCCGCAGAGTCTGGATGCACTTGTTGCCGAGCATGAAGCATGGTTGAGCGGTGCGGGGAAAAAATCGAAAAAGAGCAAAAAGAAATAAACGGAGATGAATGGTGATTGAAGAAACGGTTGCAGGGATGTTATCAGCGCATGAAGCGCGTGTGCTGGGGTGTTTGATGGAAAAACAGATGACGACACCCGATTATTACCCATTGACACTCAAGGCGCTGACTGCGGCCTGTAACCAGAAAAGCAGCCGTGTGCCGGTC
>WFUI01000126.1 GCA_015485035.1 Mariprofundus sp. | reverse complement strand
TTTAATGCCGGAAGTGGCGAATGCCTGTGAATACCATGGCAATACCGTGTTCATCGGCAGCAGCAATCACTTCTTCATCGCGAATCGAACCGCCCGGCTGAATCACGGCCGTAGCGCCGGCATCGGCCAGGGCATCAAGGCCATCGCGGAACGGGAAAAAGGCATCGGAAGCCACTGCCGAACCCCTGATGGCCTCACCGCCATGATGTGCGGCAATACGGGTGGAATTCACCCGGTTCATCTGGCCGGCACCAACGCCGAGCGTTGTACCATCCTTGGCAAACACAATGGCATTGGATTTCACATGCTTGGCGACAGACCAGGCGAATAACATATCCGTCCATTCCTGCTCGGTCGGAGCGCGGCTGGTAATCACCTTGCAGGCATCACGGTTCAACTGATGCGCATCGCGATCCTGTACCAGTAAACCACCATTGACGCGCTTGAATTCAAGACCGCCGGCCACAGGAGCAATCGAAGGGGCCAGCATCAGGCGCAGATTCTTGCGCTCTTTCAGAACCGCACGCGCAGCATCGGAAAATCCCGGTGCAATCACCACTTCCATGAAGGTTTCGGCAATCAGTCTGGCGGTGGCTTCAGTCAGCTCTCGGTTAAAGGCTGCAATGCCGCCGAATGCCGACACCGAATCGGCAGCGCGGGCGCGCTCGTAAATCTCGGCCTGCGTGCCGCCACCCATGGCAACACCGCACGGGTTGGCATGTTTGACGATGACTACAGCCTCTTCATTCAGATCACGCACCAGCGCGAATGCCGCATCGGAATCGGCGATATTATTGTAGGAAATCGCCTTGCCCTGCAACACCGGACAATCGGCCAGCGACACCCCGACATCTTCCGGATCGGCATAGAATGCACCGGCCTGATGCGGATTCTCACCGTAGCGCAGCTCATCGGCTGTCTTGATAAACTGACGGGTAAAGATATCCGGAAAGGCGCGTTTCGAACCATCGGCATTCAGGGCCGAGAAATGATTGGCAATCGCGCCATCGTAGGCTGCTGTATGCGCAAATGCCTTGACTGCCAGTGCCCGGCGTTTGTTTTCGTCCAGTGTATCGTCAGTCATGGCATCCAGCACCATGTCATAGTCGCCGGGGTCAACCACGATGGTCACAAACTTATGGTTTTTGGCCGAAGCGCGCACCATGCAGGGCCCCCCGATATCGATGTTTTCAATCGCATCGTCAATCGTACAACCTTCTTTGGCGACGGCTTCACGGAACGGATAGAGATTCACGCACACCAGATCAATCTGTTCGATTCCATGTTCGGCCATGGAAGCCAGATCGCCATCGTTATCGCGTCGGGCCAGAATGCCGCCGTGCACTTTCGGGTTCAGCGTTTTGACGCGGCCATCCATCATTTCAGGGAAGCCGGTATAATCGGATACATCACGGCACGTAATGCCGGCTTCGCGCAACAGTTTCGCCGTGCCTCCGGTGGATAAGATTTTTACACCTTGCTCCGCCAGTACTTTGGCAAATTCGATTACGCCTGTTTTGTCTGAAACGCTGATCAGCGCCTGTTGGATAGAAGCCATGAGGATTACTCCGCTAATATTGATATGGAAAGGGAGCGGCAAGCTACGCGTTGGCAGTTGGTTCGCAACCTAACTGTGTGCAACACCATGATTGGAAATCTCACTATGTATCATCAAAGCCTGCAACAGATCATGGCTGGCCATGAAAAAAGGGCGCCAAAGCGCCCTTTTCGATAACATGATTCCGATTGTACGCTTTACAATGTTTTCAGATAGGCAATCAAATCCGCCTGTTTGGCTGCATCACAAATACGCTGTGGGCCCATTTTTGTTTTGGCCGAAGCATCGCCAGACAGCGATTTTACAGCCTTTTTGGAATTACACACCCACGCTGCCAGGTTTTTTTCATCCCATACCCAACCGCCGGCAGCCAGTGCAGCACCGTATTTCATATCCGGCATGGCTCCTGCCTTACGGCCGAATATGCCCTTCAGACCCGGTCCGACCTTCTTTTTATCCGTAAAGTTGTGGCATGCTTTACATTTTTTTGCCAACTTCTTGCCTTTGACAGCATCGCCAGCTGTTGTCAGCGATGCCACCGCAGCAGGTGCAGAAGCAGGCTTATCTGATACGGCAGACTTCATTGCTGAAGCCGGACTTGCAGCAACAGCAGTACTGGCTTTCTTCGCCTGGCTTGCCGCAGCAGCCTTAGGTGGTGTTGCTCCTGCTGTTGCAGCAGATGCCATTGTTTTGCTCTCATCCACCAGATCGGAAGCAGTTACGGCAGCATCTGTCTTGGCCTGGGTCATCGACTGCTGAACCGTCGCAGCCATATTACTCTTTTCCGGTTTGGTGACAGCAACCGTATCGGTTGCTTCAACTTTCAATGCCTCGCTTTCTGCAGCCGGCTGACCGGTTGTCTCGGACGGGTTCGCCGGAACAGATGACGGGGTTTCTGATGAAGCCTTCTCAGACGGTGCAGGCGCAACTGCCTGTGCACTGTGTTCAGTTGCCACAGGTACATTCGCCTGCTCTGATGTACTGTTATCCTGACAACCTGCAAATGCCAGCGAAGCCAGCAATATTAACCATGTGTTTTTTCTCATATCCAGTCCTCTCCTGTATTGACGGTACGGATTTTTAGGGAAGCTCTGAACAGCGCATCCTGCACATATTCAGAAACGTAAAGGCAAAGGCGTGGTTTTTCCTTCGCTTACAAAATCAAACGCTTACATTGTATGATTTTGATGACCCGTCCATGGGTCGCATGGATTCTATGACTTTTTCAGAGCATCCATACAACCGACGCTGCAGAACGCAATGAACAAGTGCAACCATTCAGACATGATG
>WFUI01000125.1 GCA_015485035.1 Mariprofundus sp. | reverse complement strand
TGGCGCAGGCTGTGACGCGCTGTACCCGCCAGTACCTGCATCAGCTCGGTTATGCCAAAGCGACCAATTTGCACCAATATATGCTCGAACAAACCGAACCGCCGCTATTGATTCTGGCCATGGAACGCTGCCATGGCAACCAGTTGAAAGTAGCTGAGATGCTGGGGCTGAACCGGAATACCGTGCGGAAATTACTGCGGAAATACGAGATCGACCCTCAAAGCTTCAGATAGCTTCAGAGGTATTCTGAAGAGACTGGCATTTTGCCGGAAATGCGTGCCACTGCTTATGGGGGGTGATTCATGAAACCTCGGCAATAGCCATGCCGGCGGCATAGCCTGATGACCAGGCCCACTGGAAGTTGAAGCCGCCCAGGTGGCCGGTAACATCCACCACCTCGCCGATAAAATAAAGGCCGTTTACCTGCTTGCTCATCATTGTTCTGGACGATAGTTCATCCGTATCGACACCACCCACTGTCACTTCGGCAGTGCGATAGCCTTCGGTTCCGTTGGGTTTGAGTCGCCAGTGGTGAAGCAGGAGGGCGATCTGTTGCTGCTCTTTTTCACCCAATTGGCGCAGCTTTTTGTCTGTCATGGTGTGGTTTTTCATCAGCAAAGGCACCAGTCGTCTGGGTATCAATTCGGACAGCACTGTGCCCAGCTGGGCCTGGGGACGCTGCCGGCATTTCAGCGCAAGAAAATCAGTAATATCGACATCCGGCAACAGATTGATGTCGAGTTCATCACCCGGTTGCCAGTAAGATGAGATTTGCAGCATGGCCGGACCGGACAGGCCGCGATGGGTGAACAGCATGGCTTCAGAGAATGATTGACCCCGGCATGATACCGAAACATCCAGGGATATGCCGGCCAGTGTCTTTAATTCCCCTTTCTCATGACCGGTAAAGGTAAAAGGAACCAGGCCCGCGACAGGCCTGATGATATTGAGACCGAACGATTCGGCTATTTTCAGACCAAATGCAGTGGCACCCATTTTCGGAATGGAGAGACCACCGGTCGCGATAACCACCGACTCGGCACTGAAGTTGCCCTTACTGGTTCTGAGCAGGAATCGGTTTGCCTTTTCCACGGACTGAATATCCGTATGGGTATGAATTTGTACCCCGAAATCCCGGCATGGTTGCAACAGCATATCGAGGATATCGCGGGCGGAATCATCGCAAAACAATTGCCCGTGCTTGCGTTCGTGATAGCTGATGCCGGATTGTTTCACCCATGCGATAAAATCATCGGCACCAAAGCGTGCCAGAGCCGATTTACAAAAATGCGGATTGGCAGAAATAAAGTTGGCCGCAGTGGTAAAGCGATTGGTGAAATTGCAACGCCCACCTCCGGAAATCAGGATCTTCTTGCCGGGCTTGTCTGCATGATCAAGCACCAGCACCGACTTTCCGAAGCCTGCTGCAGTACCTGCACACATCAGCCCTGCAGCTCCGGCGCCGATGATGATGGTATCATAGTGTTGCATGCCCGGATTGTGCACATATGGAGGACTTCCGGCATCTTTCATCTGTTTTTCAGATACAGCTGTCATAATCCGGCATTCCACACCGTCTAATCAATGGTTCAAGGAGATATGATGCTGCGACTGCTTTTATTATTGGGGGCTATGATGATGACAATGGGTACTGCGATGGCAGAAGAAACAGAAACCGCAACATTTGCCGGAGGCTGTTTCTGGTGCATGGAACACCCGTTTGATGAACTCCCGGGGGTGATTTCCACGACATCCGGTTATACCGGCGGCCATCAGAAACATCCGACCTATCAGCAGGTATCTGCCGGTACGACAGGCCATACTGAAGCCATACAGGTGGTGTTTGATCCGAAGCGCATCAGTTATGAGGAGTTGCTGCATGTGTATTGGCGTAATACCGATCCGACGACAGCCAATCGCCAGTTCTGTGATGTAGGTACACAATACAGACCGGCTATCTTTTATCACTCCGAAGCACAAAAGCAGGCTGCTGAAGCCTCAAAAAAAGCACTGATACAGGACAAACCTTTTAACGGGGATATTGTTACCGAGATTACCCGGGCCTCGGAATTCTGGCCGGCTGAAGAATATCATCAGAACTATTATCTCAAGAATCCGATCCGCTATAAATTTTACCGCTATAACTGTGGCCGTGATCAGCGACTGAAGCAATTGTGGGGGGCAACAGAGTGAAACGCAGAACGTTTCTCCGGGCCGGACTGGCTGCTGCAGCATTGCTCAGCCTGCCGCTGGCTATTGATGCAGGCAGGGAAAGGAAGGGACGTATGATAGAAAAAATCCATAAATCCGAGTCTGAATGGAAACAGCTTTTAACACCCGAGCAATTCGATGTACTCAGACAGGAGGGGACAGAGAGAGCATTCAGCAGCGCCTTGAACAAGGAGTATGGTCAGGGAAGCTATGTGTGCGCCGGTTGCGATTTGCCGCTGTTTGAGTCGGAGACAAAATTCGACAGTGGCACCGGCTGGCCCAGCTTTTATGCTCCGATTGAAGGACATACTGAAACCAAACGGGACTTTAAGATGATTCTGCCGCGTACCGAATATCACTGCGCCCGCTGTGGAGGGCATCAGGGGCATGTCTTTAATGACGGCCCTGAACCGACCGGCCAGCGCTGGTGCAATAACGGTGTAGCGCTTAAGTTCATTCCATCCTGAATCTGTTGGTCCAAAAGTTAACAAGGGATTTTCCGGCTTCTCTGAATAGTGAGAAAATGTCAGAGTCGGCACATGCCTGAAATGATTACCAACGCACAGATTTACAGGGTCAATCTGGGATCCCGATCCTACGATATTCACATCGAACCAGGATGTCTGGACAGGCTCGGTGATGCCATGGGTGCATTGTTTGATGCGCCTGCCCGTTGCATGATTATCAGCAATGTAACCGTTGCGCCATTGTATATGGCGCAGGTACGCGGTTCGCTGGAGCAGCGTGGCTGGCAGGTTTCTGAATGCGTCCTTGCCGATGGTGAGCAATATAAAACCATGGATAGCTTCAGCCGGATTATGGATGCACTGATGCATGCCAGGCTCTCTCGTCATGAGCCGGTGATTGCGCTTGGCGGTGGTGTTGTGGGTGATATGACCGGTTTTGCCGCAGCCTGCTACCGGCGGGGCATCCCCTTTATTCAGGTGCCGACCACGGTGCTGGCACAGGTGGATTCCAGTGTGGGTGGTAAAACAGCCATCAATCATCCACACGGAAAAAATATGATCGGGGCTTTTTATCAGCCCCGGCTTGTGTGGATTGATCCGCTTGTATTAAGTACGCTGAATATCCGTGAGATCAGAGCGGGGCTCGGCGAGGCAATCAAATACGGATTGATCAGAGATGCCGCTTTTTTTGACTGGATGCAACAGCATATACAACGTGTACAGGATCTGGATGCCGGAGACCTCTCAAGCATGATTCACAACTGCTGCCGGCATAAAGCCGAAGTGGTGATGGCGGATGAGACTGAGCAGGGTATGCGCGCCTTGCTGAATCTGGGGCATACCTTTGGTCATGCCATTGAGTCGATGACACATTATACCCGGTTTCTGCATGGCGAAGCCGTTGCCATGGGTACATTGATGGCGGCCCGCCTGTCTGAGCAACTGGGTTATGCAAGCAGTGGTATTGAAGATCAGATTCGCGATTGTTATCAACAGGCCGGATTGCCGACGCTCATCCCGAGCTTCAGCGCTGATGCATGGCTGAATGCAATGGGACATGATAAAAAGAATATAGGTGACCGGATTCGTTATATTTTATTGCATGATATCGGCAATGCCTTTGTGGCCGAAGATGTGGAATCGGCAGCGATCAGACAACTGGTCCATTCATATGACTGAACGCATATCAACCCGCATGATTCACGCATCATGCGGGTTGAAAAAATATGGTCTATACTGGTACCTGTGTGAGATTTGAACCTCTCCATTCAGGAGGACATTAATCATGGAAATTCCTTCCATACATCCTGAGCAGGATCATCACAGTATCCTGTTAAAACCTTCCAGTTGCGTGAGTAAACTGGAAAATCTGGCGCTGTGGTTTTCCAAACGCCAAAACAAGGAAATTCCTGATCCCATTCATGCCGCAACGGTTTTATTCGCTGCAGACCATTGCGTGGCAGACAGCATTGAATATCAAAAGGCGGCGCCGACAACCAGAGAAAGGGTTTGCAATGCTACGGCAAACAATGCTGTCATCGCTGAATTATGCCGGCAGGCGGGCAGCAGTTTACATATTGTTGATGTTGGTGTGAGAGGGTGTCTTGCTGATATTGATGCGGTAGAACATGCCAAGGTACGTGCTTCCGGTACTGCTGACATCACAGTCGAATCAGCCATGAGTCAGGCAGAATATTGGGAAATCGTCGGTATCGGCGAAGAAATGGCCAACCGTACTATTGCGGCAGGCGCCAATCTGCTCATTGCCGGTTCCATTGCTGCAGGAGATCGTATTTCCATTGCAGCAATTATTTCCGAGCTTGTTGGTCTGTCTCCGGAACAGGCATTGATATCGGACCCTGATACAAACCCTGAAATCTATGCCTGCGAACTCATGGCAATAGAAAAAGCCAGAGCCCGTGCCATCGGCACACCTTCGCATGATGTTCTCAGGGAGCTGGGAGGGCTGGAAATGGCTGCCATGGCCGGATTTTATCGCGGCGCTGCCTTAAAGGGGGTTCCGATTCTGCTCGACGGGCTCTCTTCCTCAACGGCTGCACTGGCGGCCATTGCATGGGATGTCCGGATTGCAGGCTGGATGCTGGCCAGCCATGTGAGCAATGATGCCGGGCATCGGGATGTGCTGGAAGACATGGGGCTGGATCCGCTGATTGAATTGAAACACAGTCTTGATGAGGGAAAGGTCGCAACTTTAATCGTGCCGGTATTGCAATCAGCGATCAGTTTGCAGCGCGGGCTGGCCAGTATTGAGGCACAGACATAGTGTTTTTCAGTCGATAAGCAAATTTTTAACGTATTTATTCAGTACTATCAGCAGTACTATCAGGAAGGCATCATATGACAACAGCATTCGCCATGACAACATGGACATGGACAGTATTGGGGTTCGCATCTCTGGCGACGGCTATCGGGTTATATTTGTCAGAACGGCAAAAAGTGCATGTGCTGGCTCACCGGAATCATGTTCCTTCCCGCTTTCGTGATAAAATATCCCTTCCTGCACATCAAAAAGCTGCAGATTACACGGTTGCAAAGCTGGCTCCGGGGAACTTCGGGCAAATATATGCGTTGTTACTGCTGCTGGTCTGGACTGTCGGCGGAGGTCTTGCCATGCTCGATAGCGTGACAGCCTCATTCGGCCTTTCCGGGATATGGACCGGTGTTGTGTTCCTGATGCTGTTTTTTCTGATCGGGCACATGCTGGAATTGCCGCTGGAGATATATACGACCTTCAATATTGAAGCAAAATTCGGCTTTAACAAAATGACATTCGGTTTGTATATCAGTGATATGTTCAAACAACTTGTGTTGATGATGGCTATCGGTGCACCGCTCGGCTGGGTAATCCTCAGTCTGATGGATGGGGCCGGAAGCTGGTGGTGGTTATATGCGTGGATTGTGTGGACAGCTTTTATGTTGTTGATGATATGGGCTTACCCTGCCTTCATTGCACCGCTGTTTAATAAATTTCAGCCGCTGCAGGAGGGGGAGATGAAATCGCGCATTGAATCGCTGCTCAATCGTTGCGGTTTCGAAAGCAATGGTCTGTTTGTTATGGATGGTTCACGCCGTTCCAGCCATGGCAATGCCTATTTTACCGGCCTGGGAAAATCCAAGCGCATTGTGTTTTTTGATACCCTGCTGGAGCAGCTTGAGCCTGTGGAAACAGAAGCTGTACTGGCTCATGAACTGGGGCACTTCCATCACGGGCATGTAAAAAAGAGATTGATGGTGATGATCATGGTCTCGTTAGCAGGCTTTGCCCTGCTTGGCTGGCTGATGCAGCAAGCCTGGTTTTATAACGGACTGGGTGTCACACATCCGTCAAATCATGCCGCGCTGGTACTGTTTATGCTGGTGTTGCCGGTGTTTACTTTTGTGATGGAGCCGGTCATGAGTTATTTTTCACGCAAGAATGAGTTTGAAGCGGATGCCTATGCTGTAGATCATAGCGACGGTGAGGCCCTGGCCTCCGCGCTGGTTAAAATGTACGAAGATAATGCCAGCACGCTTACCCCGGATGCACTTTATTCTGCCTGGCATGATTCCCATCCGCCGGCATTGATGCGTATTGATCATA
>WFUI01000124.1 GCA_015485035.1 Mariprofundus sp. | reverse complement strand
GGCAGGAACGCAAACCTCCATCAGATGTCAGACGCAAACGATTACAGCCTTCACAAAAACGTTCGGACATCGGCATAATAAAACCGACCTCGCCCTTGCTGCTTTTCAATGGCAGATATCGCGCTGCCGTATTTCCCGTTTGTAACGCAGCCTCCACATCGACACGCGCACGTACATCCTCACGCTGCAACACTTCATCAATCGAGATGTAATGTTTTTCCCAATCCATACCCTGCTTCATCGGCATCAGTTCAATAAACCGAATCGTCGCGTCGTTTTCGCCAGCAAAGTCAATCAACTCAGCAACTTCGGAATGTTCTCCGCCGGCATTAATCCCGCGCATCAACACAGTATTGAGTTTGATCGGCCCGATTCCTGCCGCCCCGGCTGCTTTAATGCCAGCCAATACCGGCGCCAACTCGCCACCCGTCAGCTTGCGAAAGCGCAATGCGTTCAAGCTGTCGAGGCTTATATTGATGCGCTGCAAGCCGGCCTCGGCCAGATCAGCAGCGTACTTTCCAAGCAACGTGGCGTTGGTCGTCATTGAAAGGTCGGTAATGCCCGGAACACCGGCCAGCTTTTTCACCAGCACCGGCAAATCCCGGCGAACCAGCGGCTCTCCACCGGTAATTCGCAACTTGTTAACGCCTAAAGCCGCTGCTACACGGACAATGCGTTCTATTTCTTCGTAACGCAGAATCTGATCATGCGGTTCCGCGTTATAGGCATCGGCAGCAGGCCGACAATAATCGCAACGCATATTACAGCGATCTGTCACCGAGATACGCAAGTATGTAAGCTGACGGCCAAATTGATCCGTAAGCCCGCCGTCAGCAGGTACAGATTCAAAGAAATGCATGGGGGTCGCTTCAACCATCACATGAACCGCTATCTATCATGCGCCTCAGAATACATACTGAGCAATCAGATAGCCAAACTTCGCTGCATCAGCTTTGCCGCCGTTCCGTTCGGATACGGCAGCACCGGGATTGAATATACCGTACAGCCCGACCAGTTTCAGGCCTTTAACCGTTTCAACTTTATAAACCAGTTTGAGATCAATCTCTGTACCTGCCTTTGTTTGCGTAAAGCCCGGTGCGCCGGGGAAAATATTCCCGACCCCAACCACATTCACCCAATCACCTTTGGCTTCCGAGAGATAGAATAAATGGGCATTGCCAATAAATGTCAGCCCGTTAAGCGGTGATGTTTTCAATGAAAAACGCAAGTCCTTCATATTGGCCCATGAGAAGAAATCCATTTCTCCGTAGTGGGCATGATTGGTGTGGAATGGGAATACAAACGTCTTGTGGGTGGTCGGGTCAGTTTTATCATCACCGGGGCTGTAGTCATATTCCACGCCGAAACGTGTTTTCCAGAAATCAAAGGTATAACCGGCTTTTACAGCATAAGCTGATGCCTTCTGTGACACATTTAGTCCCCCGGTATTGGACCAGGTTCCGGTTTGAAATACCGCCTCCGCAGTGGCATCAAAACCATTCCAGCTGCCAAACAGGCGTGTACCGAACGTATTCATATTGCGCCCTTTACCAACAGCTGCATGCTGGTTGTGGCTCCAGTTAATAAAATAGGCATCCATGCCATTTTTGGGTGCAATGCTATAAGTGCCATATGCACCGATCAGGCGACGATCTTCCCATGTTACCAGTGATTTGCCCTGCGGTGCTGTGACACCCGGTGTCATGGCAACAATATCAGCCGGGTGAACGGCAAATACATCCAGCCTGACAGGACCGGACTTGTACATGCCCTTCACACCGTCAAAGGTACGCGCCACATCCTTCCAGCCCAAATGACCAAGCAGTCGCTGATCGCCATAAACCAGATTCTGGCGGCCAATTCGCAAGCCGAAATCACCGATATCGTATTGTAACCAGGCCTGAAACAGATCGGCCTGAGTAAAATTCTGTGTGCCACCCGCCAGTGTATGGTTCTGGATGATCACGGCCTGAGGCTCAATAAAAACCGTCAACCCGTTGCCGAAATCACCTTTCGCTTTCAGGTACAGGCGGGAGTCAAATTCCCAACGATTATTATCAACAGCAGAATTGAAATTGAAATTATTAAACGATTGATACCGTTCACGCAGATCGGATGAGACCGTCCACTCAGCCGCCTGAACCAGACCGGAAATACCCAATGCTATCAACAGCAAGGTGATTTTCTTGATCATCATTAAACTCCTTCCATTCGAATGAATGTACGTTTCGACAACCTGGACGCAGCCGACCATTCTGTTTCCGGATAACTGACAAACATCTCAAATAAGCCTGCTCCTTTTCTGATCCAGATACAGGCAGTTATCGTACAGGTATTAATCCTCGGCCAGCGACTTGAACATATTCGTCACCAACGGTTTTGTGTCTTTTTGTGGCACATGGCATTGGGTGCAGAAATAGCGTCGCGGAGAAATATTCGCCAGCGCTTCGTTATCCCGGTTCAGAAAATGAGAAATGCCGACCCTGGTTGCACCCGGCATCTCCGAGTTCCAGTTATGACAGCTCAAACAGGCATTCCCATCCTGATCGATTGTTAAACCCTCGATATCGTGCGGAACCAGCGGTGGCTGCTGGGCATAATTACGATTTATTTTACCTTCGCCATCGTACCACGCCTTGGGTGAAGTCGTCACCGAAGGGGCATCCAGCGCCACATCACCACGCAGCGAATGGGTGCTGTTTGCACCAGCCCATGCAACAGAAGAAAAAACAATCCATCCTGCAATCATTGCTGATCGTTTCATGCTGTTACCCCCTGAACCTTCACTACGCGCACAGCGCATTTCTTGTAGTCCGTCTGCTTGGACAACGGATCGGTTGCATCGAGCGTGACCTTGTTAATTAAACGACGTGCATCAAACCATGGTACAAAGATAAGGCCTTCGGGTGGTTTGTTACGGCCACGTGTTTCCACCAGTGCCGTGATTTCACCGCGCCTGCTTTGTACTTTGGCCAAATCACCACGTTTAAAACCGCGTTTTCTGGCATCTTCCGGATGCATGAATATCTGCGCATCCGGCATGGCTTTGTATAGCTCGGGTACACGCTGGGTCATCGTACCTGAATGCCAGTGCTCAATCACACGGCCTGTGCACAGCCACATGTCAAACTCCTTGTCCGGCATTTCAGGCGGCTGCTCATACGGTGCAAAAATGATATTGGCTTTACCATCTTTATGACCATAAAAATACAGCTCTTTACCGGCCGGAACAAACGGGTCGGATCCTTCCCGATAACGCCATTTCGTTTCTTTGCCATGAACCACCGGCCAGCGCATACCACGCTCCTGATGCAGCTGATCAAATGAGGCCAGGTTATGGCCTTTTTTCGGGCCATGCGTGCCGAAATAACGGTATTCTTCAAACAGGCCCTTCTGGACATAGAAACCGAAATGATCCATTTCATCATTGGCATATTCATTGCCACGATCATCAGTGATTTTCCGGGCCGGAAATTTATCGACATTGCCGTTGCGATAGAGCACCTCGTACAAGGTTTTGTTGCGATATTCCGGTTTTTTGGCCAGCAAATCATCTGGCCAGACATCGGCCATTTTGAAACGTTTGGAGAACTCCATCAGCTGCCACAAATCGGATTTTGCACCTTCGGGCGCTTTGACCTGTTGCCGCCATGCCTGTGTCCGACGCTCGGCATTGCCATAAGCGCCCTCTTTTTCCACCCACATCGCGGTCGGCAGAATCAGATCGGCAGCCATGGCCGATACGGTTGGATAAGGATCGGACACCACAATAAAATTATCCGGATTGCGATAACCGGGCAGCGTCTCCTCATTCATATTGGCTGCAGCCTGTACATTATTATTGCACATCGACCAATATGCATTGATCACGCCATCTTTGAGCATGCGGTTATGCTGTACAGCATGGTAACCCGGCTTGGCCGGAATCGTGCCTTCCGGCAATTTCCAGGTCTTTTCAGCAAAATCACGATGGGATTTCTTTTTGACCACCAGATCAGCCGGCAAACGATGCGAGAAGGTACCGACTTCACGCGCCGTACCACAGGCCGATGGCTGACCGGTCAAGGAAAACGGGCTATTGCCGGGCTCGGAAATCTTGCCCATCAGCAAATGGATATTATAAAGCAGGCTATTGGTCCACACGCCACGGGTATGTTGATTGAAGCCCATCGTCCACAGTGAAGTAATCTTCTTTTCCGGGTTGGCATATAGCCTGGCCAGGCGCAACAGCTGCTCTTTAGGTACGCCGGACATTTTCGCTGCATATTCCAGCGTGTACGGTTTGACCAGTTCTGCATATTCCTTTAACGAACTGGCAGACATCTTGCCCTTGCCTCGATTCCTGGCTTTTTTCTCCAGCACATGCTCCGGACGCAAGCCATAACCGATATCGGTGAGCGTGGTCTTGAAGTTCACATGCTTGGCCAGGAACTGTTTATCATAGGCCCTGGTTTCGATAATGTGGTTGGCGATATAATTTAGAATCACCATGTCGGTTTGCGGTGTAAACACCATGCCGTTATCGGCCAGATCAAAACAGCGGTGTTTATAGGTGGAAAGCACATGCACTTCGGAGTCGGGCTTGCTCAAGCGGGTATCAGTGATGCGCGTCCACAGAATCGGATGCATCTCGGCCATATTCGAACCCCACAGCACAAAGGCATCGGCATGCTCCAGATCATCATAACAACCCATCGGTTCATCGGAGCCAAAGGTGCGCATAAACCCGCCCACAGCAGAGGCCATGCAATGACGCGCATTCGGATCAATATTATTGGAGCGAAAACCCGCCTTCATCAGCTTGGAGGCAGCATAACCCTCCATAATCGTCCACTGGCCGGAACCGAACATGCCGATCGCTTCCGGGCCCTTGGCCTTGAGCGTTTTTTTCCATTTTTCAGCCATGATATCAAAGGCCACATCCCAGGAAACCGGCGTAAATTCACCCTCTTTATGAAACTTGCCACCACGCATACGCAACAACGGCGTGGTCAGACGATCCTTACCATACATGATTTTGGACAGGAAATAGCCTTTGATGCAATTGATGCCTTTATTTACTTCAGCTTTCGGATCCGCCTGTGTGGCGACAATACGATTGTCTTTCGTACCCACCATCACTCCACAGCCCACACCACAAAAACGGCATGGCGCTTTATCCCAGCGAATCCTGTTTTTCCCGGCATCAAACATATCCATACCATGTACTACGCCTGGCAGGCTGATATTGATTGATGCCGCTGCACTCGATTTCACAAATGTTCTGCGGCTTACCGCCATGACCATCCTCCTGTTTGTTCATCGTGCAGATATTCTTCGCTGTGCTGATATACCGGAGTCACCTGCAACACCCCGTCAAAATTCTGAATCGATTCGGTAAGTTTCAACACCGCCTTGCCGGTTGCCGCCTCCATGGTAATCACCAGACGTGACTGCTCATCCTCAGCATGGATTTCAACACCCTCGCAGCCGGCTAAACGCTGACGCACTGCCGCATTCTCAGCTTCATTCAAATGTGTTTTCACCTGGACTACCGCACCTACAATGCAGCCGATCTGTTCCTCATCATTCATGATCATTTGACCTCGATTGCCTGAGATGGACACGGTGCTGCGCAGGCGCCACAACCAGTACAGACATTGGTATTAATTTCCGGTTGTGCAATCGCGCCGACCAGTGGGGAAAAATGAATAGCCTCTGCCTCACACTGCTCGCTACAGGTCGTACAAATCACCTGTTGCTGTGCCAGACATGCATCTCCAATATGGGCTTTGATTGTCCATGCTTCCGGGCTGGAACGGTTCAGTGCCATCGTTGGACATGCCTGGACACAGTCTGCGCAAAAAGTGCATACACCACGCTGGAAGTCGACGCGTGGAAAACCATTCAAACCCTC
>WFUI01000123.1 GCA_015485035.1 Mariprofundus sp. | reverse complement strand
CGGTAGTTATCAGCAACTCCGGCTACCGTGAGGACACCAACGCCCGGTTAATACCCCAGATTCGGTGCTAACCATTTTTCAGCCTCATCGAGGCTGATACCCTTGCGCCGGGCATAATCTTCCACCTGATCTTTATTGATTTTACCGACGGTGAAATAACGCGACTCCGGACTGGCAAAATACAATCCGGAAACGGCGGCAGTGGGAAGCATGGCACAAGACTCTGTCAGCTGCATGCCAATACGGTTTTCTATATCAAGTAGCTGCCACAGTGTGTTCTTTTCAGTGTGTTCCGGACAGGCAGGATAGCCGGCCGCAGGCCGAATGCCCTGATATTTTTCGCGGATCATATCGTCGTTGCTTAATGACTCATCCGCATCATAACCCCAGTAACGCGTACGCACATGATAATGCAACATTTCTGCCAGAGCCTCGGCCAGCCGGTCGGCCAGTACCTTGATCATGATGGCATTGTAGTCATCGTGATCAGCTTCAAAGGCTTTGGCCCGTTCTTCCGCACCGAAAATACCGACCGCAAATGCGCCCAGATGATCAGGTGCTTCCGAGGATACAAAATCGGCCAGACACAGATTGGCGCGGTTATCTTTTTTATCCTGCTGCTGACGCAGGAAATGGAAGCGGGCCAGTTCCTGCTGGTGCGATTCATCTTCAAACACAATGATGCTGTCGTCATCTGTAGCCTGAGCCGGAAACAGGCCAAAGATGGCGCGTGCCGTAAACCAGTTTTTTTCAATGATGGTATCCAGCCATGTGTTGGCTTCATCGAACAGTTTCTGTGCTTCTTTACCCTTGTGCGGATCGGAGAGAATACGCGGGTATGCACCGTTAAGCTCCCAGGCCGAGAAGAACGGAGTCCAGTCGATAAATTCACGAATCTCGGCAATCGAAATATCATCCAGCGCAGTAACCCCCGGACGTCTGGGGGCAGCAGGAATATTGGAAATGTCGATATTGACCCGGTTGGCACGGGCATCGGCCAGGCTTAACCAGTTGATTTGCTGCTGGCGACCCAGATAGCGATCACGTACACCTTTGTACTCCTCGCGTGTTTTTTTCACGAAGGATGCGCGGTTGAGTTCGGAGATGAGGTTTTGCGCTACGCCGACTGCACGGGAGGCATCCTTGACCCAGATAACGGGTTCATCATATTCCGGTTCGATTTTCACAGCTGTATGCGCTTTGGACGTAGTGGCGCCTCCCAGCATGATGGGCAGGCGATAACCGAGCCGGGTCATTTCTTTGGCGATATGCACCATTTCATCCAGACTCGGTGTGATCAGGCCGGACAGACCAATGATGTCTACATTGTGCTTCCTGGCTTCTTCCAGAATGGTTGCGGCAGGTACCATGACGCCGAGATCAATCACCTCGAAATTGTTGCACTGGAGTACGACGCCGACGATATTTTTACCGATATCGTGTACATCACCCTTGACGGTTGCCATCAGCACCTTGCCGTTGGAGCTGTTGGCACCGGCAGCCTTGCCTGCTTCAATATAAGGCATCAGCCAGGCTACAGCTTTTTTCATCACGCGGGCGGATTTTACAACCTGAGGCAGGAACATTTTACCATCACCAAACAGATCGCCGACCACATTCATGCCATCCATCAATGGCCCTTCGATGACTTCAATCGGGGTATCAAAAGCCAGACGGGCTTCTTCGGTATCTTCATCGACATAGGTGTCAATACCTTTGACCAGCGCATGCTCGAGCCGTTTGGCGACCGGCAGTTTGCGCCATTCGTCATCGGCCTTTTTAGCCTGAATGCCATCGCCGCGATAATTATCGGCGATATCCAGCAGTCGTTCGGTGGCATCATCGCGCCGGTTCAGTACCACATCTTCAACGCACTGACGCAACTCTTCCGGCAGATCATCATATACTGCCAGCTGGCCGGCATTGACGATGCCCATATCCATGCCCTGTTTGATAGCGTGGTAGAGGAATACAGAATGGATGGCTTCACGTACCGGATTATTGCCACGGAAGGAGAATGATACATTGGATACACCGCCGGAAATCATGGCATATGGCAGATTCTGTTTGATCCAGCCGGTAGCTTCAATGAAGTCCACAGCATAGTTGTTATGTTCTTCGATGCCGGTGGCGATGGCAAAGATATTCGGATCAAAAATAATATCTTCGGGCGGAAAGTTGCAGATTTCGGTCAGCACACGATAGGAGCGTTCGCAGATGGATATTTTGCGTTCGTAGGTATCAGCCTGACCGTCCTCATCAAAGGCCATCACAATCACGGCAGCACCGTAATTACGTACCAGTTTGGCATGCTCGATAAATGCTGCTTCCCCTTCCTTGAGTGAAATAGAGTTCACCACGCCCTTGCCCTGAATGCATTTGAGGCCCGCTTCGATAATTTCCCACTTGGAGGAATCGATCATGACCGGCACACGAGAAATATCCGGTTCGGCGGCAATCAGATTGAGAAACGTCGTCATGGCCTGAACACCGTCCAGCATCGCCTCATCCATATTGACGTCGATGATCTGGGCGCCGTTTTCAACCTGTTCCCGGCAGACATCCAGCGCTGTGGCATAATCACCGGCCATGACCAGCCGTTTGAAACGGGCGGAGCCGGTGACATTGGCACGTTCGCCGATATTGACAAACAGACTGTCTTTATTGATGTGCAGCGGTTCGAGTCCGGATAACCGGCATTGTATGTCAGGTTTGGGAGTCGGGCGTGGGGCGATGCCTTCCACTGCCCTGGCCATGGCGCGAATATGATCGGGGCCGGTGCCGCAGCAGCCACCGATAATGTTCAGGAAACCGGATTCTGCCCACTCTTTAATCTCGGCGGCCATATCTTCCGGTGTTTCATCGTAACCACCGAATGCATTGGGAAGTCCTGCATTGGGATGAGCATTGATGGCACACGAGGCTGTATCGGACAGTTCTTCGACATACTGGCGTAATTCGTTGGCACCCAGAGCGCAATTCAGCCCGATGGAGACAGGTTGGGCGTGTGCCAGTGAATTGTAAAAGGCCGTGGCAGTCTGGCCGGACAGGGTGCGGCCGGAGGCATCGGTAATGGTACCGGATATCATAATGGGCAATTCCATCTTGGTCTCTTCAAAATATTTCTTCACTGCAAAAACTGCAGCTTTAGCATTGAGCGTATCAAAGACTGTTTCAATCAGGATGATATCAGTGCCGCCATCGATCAGCCCGCGAATAGCTTCGGTGTAGGTTTCGACCAGTTCATCGAAGCTGATATTGCGGAAACCCGGATCATTCACATCAGGCGAAAGCGAGCAGGTACGTGATGTTGGTCCCAGTACGCCGGCGACAAAGCGCGGTTTTGCGTCATTTGCCACTGCATCACAGGCTTCGCGTGCGAGTGTCGCGCCTGTCTTGTTCAGTTCATAGACCAGTGATTCCATACCGTAATCGGCCATGGATACGGAATTAGCATTGAATGTGTTGGTTTCAACGATATCAGAACCTGCTTCAAGATAAGCTGTATGTATCTCCCGGATGATTTGCGGTTGCGTCAGAGATAGCAGGTCATTGTTGCCTTTCAGCTCGCTGGGCCAGTCGGCAAAGCGGTCTCCTCTATAATCGGCTTCCTCCAGTCCGTAAGACTGGATCATCGTACCCATGGCACCATCCAGAATCAGAATCCGCTGGTTCATCTGTTGCTGTAAAAGATCGGCTCGTTTCATGCGGCGCAAGCTAACAGTACTGATATATTCTAGTAATCATAAAAATAATACCCTTTCATCT
>WFUI01000122.1 GCA_015485035.1 Mariprofundus sp. | reverse complement strand
GTGTATCGGAACTCGGTATTATATCGGGCAGCGGCATGTTCATCAGCCTGATTGTTACACTCACCCTGCTACCTGCCATTCTGTGCATGTGGAACAAGTTCATGCCGCTTCAGCACAAAAGCAACGTCAAAGCCAAAGGGGCGTCAGTATGGCGATTCCCGACGCCGCTTTCACTTGAGGGTCACGCATGCATGGTTCGTATTATGGCGATAATCGCTGCACTGGTTGCGGCCATATGGTTGCCACAGGCAAGATTCGACTATAACCCGATCAATCTGCGAGATCAGGCCAGTGAATCAGTCACGACCTACCGCGATTTGGTTGCCAGTCACAACATCTCTCCCTCCAGCATCATGGTGCTGACACCCGATCCACAACAGGTGCAAACCATTCAGCAACGACTGGAACGACTGGATTCGGTAGATAAAACTATCTCCCTGTTGAATTTCATTCCACAGGATCAGGATGAGAAACTTGCCATTATTGATGATATGTCGCTATTGCTAGGCCTGGAACCGGAAGCAAGCAATCCGGTAGCTGTACCTGTTGCCGAACAGGTGCGTGCCATCAAGCAACTTGAATCCGCCCTCAAGATATATCTCACAAAGTTCAGTCAATCCCGTGCGGATAATGCTTCCTTTCAGCAGTTAAACGCATTTAGACAGCTGTATCTAACAATACAATTGTTGTCCCGCCAACTTGCCAGCCAGTCAGCCGATGCCAACAAAACAACCCTGATGGCGCTGAATACAGATTTACTCGACACGCTACCCATCACCCTCGAATTGCTGCAGACCACACTCACCGCCACCTCTGTCAGTCGACAGAGCATACCCGCCAGTTTAAGCCATCGCTGGCTAAGCGACAGCGGTCTTTATCGCATTGAAGTCATACCCAAAGAAGATATCGGTAATATTGGAAACTTGCGCCGCTTTGTCAGTCAGGTACGAAAAATTGCTCCTGATGCAACCGGAGCGCCGGTGTTCACACTGGAAGCAGGCGATGCCGTGATCGGAGCGTTCAAGCAGGCATTCGGAATTGCGTTCGTACTGATTTCCCTGCTGTTATTGGTGCTCCTGCGCAGCATTGCCGACACCCTGTTGATTCTGCTGCCACTATTGCTGGCAGCCATATTAACGGGTGCTTGTGCCGTACTGCTCAATATCCCGTTTAATTTTGCCAATGTCATAGCTCTGCCGCTGCTACTCGGCATCGGTGTGGATAATGGTATTCACATGGTGCAGCGTTTCAGACATATGCAGTCCGATCAACGATCCGGTAAACAACCAGGTTATCATAATGTCTTGCACACCAGCACATCAAAAGCAGTGATACTCAGTGCATTGACGACCATTTGCAGTTTTGGCGCCCTCTCCTTCTCTTCGCATCAGGGTACAGCAGATATGGGGCAGTTACTTACGCTCGGCGTGATCATTATTGTCATCTGCACGCTTATCGTGCTGCCAGCTTTCCTGCAATGGCAGCCTGCACGAAAAGCTTTTGAAACAGGGATAATATCATGACAACGCTGGTGACCGGTGCATCCGGCTTTATTGGTTCGGCAATTGTGCGTCGGCTGTTGCAAGCCGGGCATCAGGTGCGCGTACTGCTCAGGGAACATAGTCCGCGTGACAATATTACAGATTTACCGGTCGAGATTGTTCATGGCGATTTAATGGACAGGCCTTCACTGGCACGTGCTGTTTGTGGCTGTACATACCTGTTCCACGCCGCTGCCGATTACCGTTTATGGACACGCAATCCCGATGACATGTACCGGGTCAATGTAGATGGTTCACGTTCTATCATGCTGGCCGCCGCCAAAGCAGGCGTATCGCGTATAGTTTATACCAGCAGCGTGGCCACAATAGGCCTGCATGCAGACAGTTCCCCCGCCGATGAATCCACCCCGTCAGTGCTGGATGATATGATTGGTCACTATAAACGCTCTAAATTTCTTGCCGAGGAAGCCGTTCGTAAACTCGTTTCAGAACAAGGACT
>WFUI01000121.1 GCA_015485035.1 Mariprofundus sp. | reverse complement strand
CTACCACACCATCAACCACGCCATCTTCAAAGGGCTGCTGTTCATGGGAGCGGGGGCGGTGTTGCATAGTACCGGCACACGCGATATGGAATCCATGGGCGGATTAATTCATCGCATGCCGGTAACCGCAGTATTTTTTCTGGTTGCGGCGGTATCGATTTCTGCATTGCCACCGTTTAACGGTTTTGTGTCCGAATGGCTGACCTTTCAAACAGCCCTGATGGCACCGCAAATGGGCGGTGCATTGCTGATGGCGATTGTGCCATTTTCCGCCGCCATGCTGGCGCTGGCCGGGGCGCTGGCGGCAGCCTGCTTTGTCAAAGTATTCGGGGTTGTTTTCCTCGGCCATGCCCGTAGCAAGGCGGCGGCACAGGCACAGGAAGTGGATGGGTGGATGCAAGCCGGTATGGCGATTCCTGCAATATTCTGCCTGTTGTTGGGAGTTCTGCCCGTGTTGTTTATCCCACTAATCGATGCCGTGCCACAGATGTTATTGAATGCCTCGCTGGCTGATTCCGTGCATGCGCACGGTTGGTTGTGGCTGACACCGGTCAGTGTAAGCCATGCATCCTATTCATCACCACTGGCTTTGGCAGGGATGATCATCGTTGGTGGCCTGGTCTTCTGGTGGTTGCATCCGAAGGGGCGGGTAATTCGACGCAGCTGTATGTGGAGTTGCGGTAATCCGCATTTGAATGCACGCATGCAATACAATGCAACCAGCTTTTCGCAACCGCTGCGGCGTATTTTTTGGGGCGTACTGCAGCCGGATGAACATGTACATGTAGAGCGACGGTTCCATAAATTACTGACCAGCAAAGTACGTTACACGGTGCATGTCGGCGATATGGCGGTAAAACACCTGTATCAACCGATTGGCCGATTGACGCTATCCATAGCGCGCTGGCTGAATACGCAGCACCAATATGGTATCCATACCAATCTGACATGGACATTTGTCACGGTCATCCTGTTGCTGGCCTTATTCGCATGAGTGTAATGGCACCTGTCTTTGTTCAGCTTTTTCAGGCCATTCTGCTGGTGCTGGTTGCGCCGCTTGCGGCGGGCTTTGTGTCCGCCTGCAAGGCGCGTTTACAAAACCGGCGTGGTGCCGGTGTGTTGCAGCCATGGCGTGATTTGCGCAAGCTCTTTGCCAAGGAAGTTGTGATGGCCGAACACGCTTCATGGATATTTCGCTTCGCGCCCTACATTGTATTTACCGCTACGATGATGGCCGCCAGTGTGGTTCCCGCCCTGATGGTCGATACGCCATTATCCCTGACTGCAGATGTGATTGCTCTGGTTGCGCTATTGGCGCTGGCCCGATTCTTTCTGGCGCTGGCAGGCATGGACATCGGCACAGCCTTCGGCGGCATGGGAGCGAGTCGGGAAATGACCTTTTCGGCATTGGCAGAGCCGGCCATGTTGATGAGTATCTTTGTACTCTCGCTCGGTGCACACAGCACCAACCTGACCACGATGATCAATCATACCCTGAATACCCCTCTCATTATGCAGCCTTCCATTGCTTTTGCACTGGCGGCCATGGTGATGATCGCGATTGCCGAAAACGGGCGCATTCCGATCGATAATCCGACCACCCACCTGGAATTGACCATGATTCATGAGGCCATGCTGCTGGAATATTCCGGGCGACATCTGGCCCTGATGGAGTGGGCCTCGCAGATCAAGCTGATCCTGTTTGCTACATTGCTGGTCGATTTGTTTGTGCCGTGGGGAATCGCGGCCCATGCAGATCCGGCTGGAATTGTTCTGGCATGCGTATTCTGGGCGCTCAAGCTGGCTGTGTTATTTGTACTGCTGGCGCTGGCTGAAACAGGCATGGCAAAACTGCGTCTGTTCGAGGTGCCGGAGTATCTCAGTGCCGCCTTTGTGCTGGCTTTCCTCGGCCTGATTACGCATTACATGCTGGAGGTCGGGGCATGATCTCGTTTGCACAGCAATTGATTGACGGCCTGGCTGCATTGATGCTGCTGGTTTCATTTGCCCTGTTGGCACAGCACCGCATGTTGTCTGTACTGCACTGGTTTGCTGCCCAGGGAGTGCTGCTGTCGATTACCGCAGCTGTTGTCGCATATTCCAGCGGGCATGATGAACTCTATGCATCTGCGGTGATGGCGCTTTTGCTCAAGGGAATACTGTTGCCCTGGCTGTTGTGGCGCGTGATTCGGCAATTGCATGTTCACCGCGAAGTGGAGCCCTTGATGAATAATGCTGTGACGATGATGCTGGCGCTCGGTATCACCCTGTTTGCTTTTCATGTGATTCAGCCGATTGAAAAGATTTCTGAATTGATGACACGTAATACGATGTCCATTGCCACGGCCTGTGTCTTGCTGGCCATGT
>WFUI01000120.1 GCA_015485035.1 Mariprofundus sp. | reverse complement strand
GCGCAGGCGGGGATGGCCGAAACGCTCGATATAGAGCGCTGGCCCACCCATCCAGCCGGAAAGGAACATGAACAGCTTATCTTCTGCATTGCTCAGGTCATCGGCGTGCATGGCGCGGATTGCTCCGGTCCCCTGCAAGGTGTTCATGTAATGATAGAAACGGTGTACCAGCTGGCGTAGCGGCGCTTCGCCACCAATGCGGTCGTAATAGCTTCGGGAATCACGGCTGATTTGCATGGCTAAACCCTAACGGTAGTTTATGAGGGACAACAATGGTTTGATTCCGGAATATATGAGACGGAGGGGAAATCAGATGCGAGAATTTGAGAAAATGGTTTCCGGTCTGGATTATCATTGTCTGGATCCTGAATTGCGGCGATTAAGGGAACTGGCCCGACTGGCCTGTGCCCGGTTTTATGCGCATCCGAGTCCCGGCAATATGAAACATATCAAACGCTTGTTTAAACGTTCGGGCAGTTGTGTGCTGGAACCCGGTTTTCAGTGTGATTACGGGGTGAATATTGATGTGGGGAAAAACTTTTATGCCAATTTCCACTGTGTGCTGCTGGATGCTGCCTCAATCAGCATTGGCGATGATGTTCTGCTCGGCCCGGGTGTGCATATTTACACATCCGACCACCCCAAAGATGCTGAAGCGAGACGACGAGGTGTTTGTTTTGCCCGGCCGGTAATTATTGGTGACTGTGTATGGATTGGTGGTGGTGCCAAAATATTGCCGGGTGTCACGATTGGTGATGATGCGATCGTCGGAGCGAATGCCGTGGTTACCAGGGATGTTCCTGCCCATGAGGTTTATTATTAGCCGGGGCATGATATGGGTTAACACGTGATTTTAGCCACAGTCGGAACGTCCGGTTTTACTGTGGAATGCATTGCAAACAACTCAATTTGGTACAGCATATCGGTATGATTCAGATATACGATAACGTTTGAACGGAGGTAGCCATGCCGTACAACAGGAACAAGGTGAGTGAAGACCTCGCGATGAGTCATCTGGGTCTGAAAAATCTTGAAGATGTGTTCTGGAATTTGCCCACACCGCGTCTGTATGAGCATGTTATCCGGAACCGGGAAGGGCATCTGGCCCACCTTGGTGCGCTGGTGGTGCGTACAGGTCACTTCACCGGCCGGGCCGTGAAAGATAAATTTATTGTCGATGATGCCGGTTCGCATGACAAGGTCTGGTGGGGTGATTTTAACCGCGCCTTCCCTGAAGAACAGTTCGATGCGCTGTATGCGCGCGTGCAGCGCTATCTCGAAGGCAAGCAGATTTATGTCGAGGATTGTCTGGTCGGGGCGGATTCGCGTTATGAAAAGCCGCTCAGGGTGATCACCCAGGATGCCTGGCATGCCTTGTTTGCACGCACGATGTTTGTGCGGCCGGTAGATATCAATCGCGAAATTGCTTCAGATGAGCCGGAGTTTACAGTGCTGCATGTGCCGCATTTCCATGCCATGCCCAGCCATGACGGCACCCATTCGGAAGCCTTCGTGATTTTGCATCTGACCCGCCGTATTGCCCTGATTGGTGGCACGGCCTATGCCGGGGAAATCAAGAAGTCGATTTTCACGATTATGAATTACCTGTTGCCGGATGAGGATGTGCTGCCGATGCATGCTTCGGCCAATGTTGGCGAAGATGGCAATTCAGCTATCTTCTTCGGGCTTTCAGGCACCGGGAAAACCACACTGTCGTCTGATCCCGACCGCAAGCTTGTGGGCGATGATGAAATAGGCTGGAGTGATTACGATATTTTCAATTTCGAAGGCGGTTGTTATGCCAAAGTGGATCATCTTTCAGAACAGAAGGAACCGCTGATTTACAATGCCACCAAACGCTTCGGCACGATCCTTGAAAATGTAGGCCTCGATATGGATTCACGTCGGGTCGACTTTAATGATACCAGTCTGACCGAGAATACGCGCGCGGCCTATCCGGTACAGGCCATTCCCAATGCCATTTATCCCGGCGTGGCCGCTCAGCCACGGCATGTCATTATGCTCACTGCCGATGCCTTCGGTGTATTGCCGGCCATTTCAAAATTAACCACAGAGCAGGCCATGTATTATTTTCTGCTCGGATATACGGCCAAGATTCCCGGTACGGAGGTCGGGATCAGCGAGCCGCAAGCCACTTTCAGCCCGTGTTTCGGCGCACCATTCATGGCGCGTCATCCCTGTGTGTATGCCAATATGCTGGGTAAGAAAATCAGGCAAGGAAATGTGACCGTCTGGTTGCTCAATACAGGCTGGAGCGGTGGCGGGTTCGGTGTCGGCAAACGCATGGATATTGATCTGACGCGCAGCCTGCTAAGCGATGCACTGAACGGGAAACTTGAACATGCCACCTTTCAGACGCATCCGGTATTCGGTCTGCAAATGCCGGAAGCATTCAATCCCATGACAACATGGCATGACCCGGAGGCGTATATGAAATCAGCCAGACATCTGGCTGAACGTTTCAGGCAAGCATTTGAACAGTTTGAAGCTGATGCCACCGAAGCATTGCTGCAAGCCGGGCCGCTTTGATGCAATACTTGAGTCATGCTGAGCGGGCGGATGATTGTTTTGAATTACGACGTCGTGGTCATAAACTGGGTTTTGTCCGGCAACTTAAACGCCCTGAATTGCCGGATGCAGATACGATAGCCCGGCACTGGCAGGCCGATGAAGCGGTAATGCTGCCCGGGGTGCTGGATTTGCAGCCATGGCAATCTGAAATCCGGCAATCGCAACTGTTGATGGAGCACACGCTGGAAACAGGGGAAGTATCCCCGATCCTGGAACAGCCTCCGTACAGCCATCGATTGCAAACACATTTTCCGCTGGTGGCCTCATCGTTTGAAGAACATGATGAACAGGGAATTGAGAAAATCTATTTCGATGCGGAAGTCGATATTGCAGGAGAGCGTACCTGTGTGGCCGAAGAACTCTGGTGCAAGGCTTCATGGTTATCCTTTATCGAAGCGGACGCATCGCTGCGTTTCCGGTTCTCTTTCGGAATGGAAGGCATGGAGGATGTGGCTGCCGATCCCGAGCGTCAGCGCTGGGCCGGGCGTTTATGTGATGCCATGTTCCCCGAATCGGCAGCAATTACCGGC
>WFUI01000119.1 GCA_015485035.1 Mariprofundus sp. | reverse complement strand
CGCCACATTTCGAACGCTTCAATAACAACAGCCCCATCATTTGGTGAGTGACGCAGGCGGGTCGCAATGGATATCGGTCACAGAAATCTGGTTCGTTCTGGGCCGCAATTTCCGGTCTCTCTCCCAGGTCACGGTCACAGGTGGATGCGTAGATAAAATGCCAGTTGTAGTAGGGGAAAGTGGCAATATCGTCAAAGCGTACCGGCACCCATGAGCCAGGCTTGAAGAGCGGGCGCCAGACATTGTTGGGGTTGTTGTCCAGGTAACGTTTTTCATAGGCACGGAACAGGGCGGTCAGGCGTGGGTCACCTGAAACCTGCCCTGCCTTTTGTACCAGGTGCCAGAGCATCGGGTTCTGGTTGCCCAGGATGCTTTGTTCACGGGTTTTCAGCCATTGAACACCGTTCTCGAGAGAAGTGTTCAGCTGGTTCATTTCCGTCGGAGGGACTGTGCGATTGTTATTCCATACCAGGTAGGTGACGAACAATAACAGTATGGCGCAGACCCCCAGAACTCCTCGTATTAGAAAATGCATAAGCTTTGCACCTGCTTCCGGGATTTGTAATTTTGTGTAAGCATACTTGTACAGATGGCAGGGTTAAAGGTTTCATGAATAATGGATAGTGCCTGACGGACTTTTCTATCAGAGTAAGGTTGCCAGGAGTGCGCATTCTTCATGGGTTTGTGGCACGCAATTTGCCGAGGAAAGTATATTTTTACTGCCTGGCTAACATCCATAGTTGGGTTTCGATACAATGCCGGGTATTCATGTTAACTACACCAACTCTCTGAATGAAAGGCATTGTACTTGCTGGCGGCGCCGGTACTCGATTGCATCCACTGACACGTGCGGTTAGTAAGCAATTGATGCCCGTTTATGACAAGCCAATGATTTACTACCCGTTGTCCACGCTGATGCTGGCCGGGATTCGGGAAATTCTTGTCATCACTACGCCGGAGGACCGTGGGTCTTTCCAGCGCCTGCTGGGTGATGGCAATCAGTTTGGGCTGGATATTCACTATGCGATTCAGCTGCGGCCGGAAGGTCTGGCGCAGGCATTTATTATTGGTAAAGAATTCATTGGCCAATCCGGCTGCTGTCTGGTTCTGGGCGATAATATTTTCTATGGGCATGGGTTGGGCACCAACCTGAAGCGTGCAGCGCAGCAGAAAACCGGCGCCACAGTATTCGCCTACCGGGTACGAGATCCTGAACGATATGGTGTCGTTGAGTTCGATCCCGAAGGTCAAGCGGTGTCTATTGAGGAAAAGCCAACACACACACGTTCGCACTATGCCGTAACCGGCTTGTATTTTTATGATAATCAAGTGGTGGATATTGCCGCCGGTCTCAGTCCTTCTGAACGCGGCGAGCTTGAAATCACCGATATAAATTCACACTACCTTGCGCAAGGCAATCTGCACGTTGAGAAACTGGGTCGGGGTACAGCGTGGCTGGATACAGGCACGCACGAGTCATTGTTGCAGGCTGCCAATTTTATTGAGACCGTAGAACAGCGGCAGGGGTTGAAAGTCTCCTGCATTGAAGAGATTGCCTACCGTATGGGTTATATCACCGAAGAAGAGCTCAGAGCTCTGGCAAAGCCGCTGGAGAAAAGCGGTTACGGGCGCTACCTGCTCGATCTGCTTGAAGATGCCGAAAAGTTTCTATGAAAATTGCTCCAATGCAGATCCCGGAGGTATTGTTAATCGAACCGGATGTCTATGGCGACAAACGGGGCTTTTTCATGGAATCCTGGCACAAGCGGAAATTTGCAGACCATGGTCTGATGGTGGACTTCGTGCAGGATAACCACTCGCGATCGGGTCAAGGTGTGCTGCGTGGCCTGCATTATCAGCTGCACCAGCCACAGGGTAAGCTTGTCAGAGTCGTTACAGGCTCTGTGCTGGACGTGGCCGTTGACATTCGCACTGGCTCACCCACTTTCGGGCAATGGGTGAGTACCGAATTGTCCGCTGATAATGGTCATCAGCTCTACATTCCCCCCGGCTTTGCACATGGTTACTGTGTTATGAGCGAGTTGGCAGATTTTCTTTATAAGTGTACGGATTATTACGCACCGCAGGACGAGCATGGAATTTTGTGGAATGACCCGGCCATTGGTATTGACTGGCCAGAGGGTGACTTTATTATTTCCGAAAAAGATGCCGCCAATAGTCACCTGGATGCAATGACTGATGTCCTGCCGGTGTACCAGGGCAGGCAATGAAACTTCTGGTAACCGGCGCAGGGGGGCAGCTGGGGCGTGAAGCCGTACTTGCCTTTACTGCATCAGGACATGACGTAACCGGTATTGGTCGTGGCGATCTTGACCTTGCATCATCCGGTGATATAGCCGATGTGATTGCAACATACCGGGCTGACTGGATCATCAATTGTGCAGCCTATACACAAGTGGACAAGGCAGAAGAGGAAGAGGAACTTGCCTTCACGGTGAACCGTGATGCTGCACGGGCCATTGCATTGGGGGCGCAGCAGAGCAACAGCCGGTTATTGCACGTTTCGACGGATTTCATTTTTGGTGGCAAACAGGCTACGCCATACCGGGAGAATGACAAGGGTGACGCCTTGAGTGTCTATGGCCGATCCAAATGGGAAGGTGAACAGGCTGTGATGGATGTTTTGTCCGAGCCGCTGATTTTGCGAACCGCCTGGGTGTATGGCGCGCACGGCAACAATTTCGTCAAAACCATGCTGCGCCTGATGTCGGAAAGAGAAGAGTTACGTGTGGTGGATGATCAGATCGGTACCCCTACCTGGACGCAGGATATTGTCGGCGCCATGCAGGTCCTCATGGAAAAGCATGCAAATGGCATTTACCACTATACCAATGAAGGCGTGGCTTCCTGGTATGACCTGGCCCATGAGATCCTTTCAGTGGCACCAACGCTCGGGTACCCGGTGAAGGCCGAGAAGCTACATCCTATCCCCAGCAGTCAGTGGCCCTCTGCGGCACAGCGCCCGACCTATTCTATTTTAAGCAAAGAAAAGATGCGCAAGATACTCGCGCTTGACATACCACACTGGCGCGAAAGTCTGCGGAACATGCTGAGGGAAAATGCATCATGAGGACGCTGCTGGTCACGGGTGGTGCCGGATTCATCGGTGCGAACTTTATCCATTACTGGGTAAAACATCATTCCGATGATCGTATTATCAACCTGGATGCCCTGACCTATGCAGGCAATCCGGATAATGTGGCAGGGCTGGAAGGGAATACCAACTACCGGTTTGCTCATGGAAGTATCGACGATGCCGGCCTGGTCAGGCAGTTACTCGACAACGAAGGCGTCGATACAGTGGTTAATTTCGCGGCAGAATCACACGTTGATCGCTCGATTACCGGGCCTGAAGATTTCATGCAGACCAATATCCACGGGACCTTCACCTTGCTGGAAGCGGCCCGCGCTGCATGGCAGGGCAATGATGAGCATTGCCGGTTTCTGCATGTGTCAACGGATGAAGTGTATGGTTCACTGGGGCCGGACGATGCACCGTTTACCGAACAGACACCCTTTGCTCCCAACAGCCCCTACTCGGCGTCCAAGGCGGCTTCGGATCACCTGGTGCGGGCCTGGTTTCACACCTATGGCCTGCCAGTCCTGACCACAAATTGCTCGAATAACTACGGGCCTTACCAGTTCCCCGAAAAGCTGATCCCGCTGGTGATTATCAATGCACTGGAGGGCAAGCCGTTGCCGGTCTATGGTGACGGCAAAAATATTCGTGACTGGCTATATGTCGAAGACCATTGCAGCGGTATTGATACTGTCCTGAGCCAGGGTATTCCCGGAGAAACCTACAATATCGGCGGCTGCAATGAGTGGACCAATATCGATATCGTCAAACGCGTCTGCCAGACACTGGACGAACTGCGCCCTGGTTACGCACCCCGCGAAAACCTGATTACCTATGTGAAGGACCGTCCGGGTCACGACAGGCGCTACGCGATTGATTCGGGTAAACTCATGCAGCGCCTGGGCTGGGCACCGGAACACCGCTTTGAAGACGGTATTGTCAAAACGGTCGAGTGGTACCTGGAGAACCGTGACTGGGTGGAACGGGCGCGCAGCGGTGAATACAGAAATTATTATCGGCAGCAGTATAATGTTGATTAGGCTAAGGTTTTCAGCGGCCCGCCGCTATTCATGCTGTGGATAACGTAACAAAATGCAGGCTTCTGACAAATGGCAACAAGCGAATTTTTCGTAAAACCTCATGGGGGGCGGCTGGTTAATCTGCTGGTCGATCCGGACAGGGCAGAATCGCTGAGAACCGAGTCCCAGCAGTACCCGTCACTGACGCTCACACAACGGCAGGTGTGTGATCTTGAGTTGTTGATGAATGGGGCATTTTCGCCCCTGACCGGTTTCATGAACCAGGCGGATTATGAGGCCGTGGTAAATGATGTTCGGCTGGCAGATGGCACAGTATGGCCCGTGCCCATAGTGCTCGATGTCGATGAGGCATTTGCCGGCAAGCTGGAAAAAGGCACGAAAATCGCCCTGCGTGATGCTGAGGGCTTTATGCCCGCGGTGCTGACCGTCGAAGATATCTGGCAGCCGGACAAGACCCGCGAAGCCGAAAAAGTGTATAACACCAGCTCCGATGACCACCCGGGTGTACGCTACCTGCACGAAGTCGTTAAGCCATTCTATATCAGCGGCCGGATCGAGGGTATCCAGTCACCGGTTCACCATGATTTTGAAAGTTTCTGGGATACACCGGAAGAACTGCGGGCGCTGTTCAGGAAGAAAGGCTGGCGTCGTGTCGTATCTTTCCAGACGTCAAAACCTATGCACCGGTTACAACGGGATATCACTCTGCAGGCTGCCAAGGATATACAGGGTCACATACTGCTCCATCCGACTGTCGGCATGACCAAGCCCGGTGACCTGCACTATTACGCACGCGTGCGCTGTTACCAGGCAATCCGTCAATACTATCCGCAAAACCTGGCCATGTTGTCGCTGTTGCCTCTGGCGATGCGTATGGCCGGTCCACGCGAAGCCCTGTGGCACGCCATTGTGAGCCAGAACTATGGGTGTTCGCACATGATTATCGGGCCAAAGCATGCCTACCCACCGGCCAGTAGTAATGGTGAAGAACATCAGTTCTACCAGCCGGAACAATCACGCGAGCTGCTTGAAGCATTCGGTAGTGAGCTGGATATTGAAATTGTACCAGTGGAGGCCATGCGCTACGTCCCGGCAAAAGACCGGTTTCTGCCAGCATCAGTAATCGAAAAAGAAGGCCTGGAAGCCATCGATTATACCGATGCACGGTTGAAGAAGGATCTGAGTCAGGGTGAGGATATTCCATCATGGTTCAGCTTCCCTGAAGTCGTGCAGGAATTGCGCAAAGCCTATCCGCCTCGTAGCAAGCAGGGTTTCACACTGTTCTTCACAGGGCTTTCCGGTTCGGGTAAGTCAACATTGGCAAAAATTATCTATGCCAAGTTACTCGAGGCTGGAGGGCGCCCGGTGACATTGCTTGATGGCGATATTGTGCGCCAGCATCTGTCCAGTGAACTGGGTTTTTCGAAGAAGCACCGTTACCTGAATGTAAACCGTATTGGTTACGTAGCCAGCGAGATAACGAAAAATCGCGGCATCGCGATTTGTGCGCCGATTGCGCCCTATACGCAGATGCGTCGGTCGGTGCGCGAGATGATAGAACCGCATGGGGATTTTATTGAGATTCATGTCGCAACGTCACTGGAAGCCTGTGAGTCAAGAGATCGTAAAGGGCTTTATGCCAAGGCACGCCGTGGGGAGATACCGGAGTTTACCGGGATCAGTGACCCCTATGAAGTACCCCAGCATCCGGAATTGCGTATCGATACCGAGGGACTTACACCGATGGAAGCAGCGCAGGATATCTATCTGTATTTGTTAAGGGAAGGATATCTTGATGACCAGGGTAACCCTTGTG
>WFUI01000118.1 GCA_015485035.1 Mariprofundus sp. | reverse complement strand
CTGGCAGTAGAAGAACAGTTTTATATATTCTTTCCACTCCTTTTGATCTGGCTGGCAAAGTCTGGTTCAAAAAAATATACGCTCTGGTTAATACCTTTGGCGATTCTATCATGCATAGCCTCTATTGCAGGCATGAAGTTCTCTGCATCAGGAACTTTCTATCTCCTGCCCACCAGGGCCTGGGAATTTCTAATAGGAAGCATTCTGGCCATACATGCACTACCTCACATCAAACAGCCGATCACACGCAATATTCTCGCCACGACAGGACTTGGGCTGATAAGTTTCAGCCTGTTCACTTATACACCGAATACAAGTTTTCCGGGGATCGCTGCCATAGCTCCAACAGTCGGGGCTGCACTCATTATCTATGCAGGTGCCGGCGGAACACCCTGGGTAAGTCGTATGTTAAGCTTCAAACCCGTCGTTTTTATTGGTCTCATCTCCTATTCACTGTATCTATGGCACTGGCCCTTACTGGTATATACTAAATACTACGCCATTACAGAGCCCCGGCCCCTGACAATTACCATCATGGTTATCGCTACATTTGCACTGGCCATTATATCATGGCGCTATGTAGAGACACCATTCAGAAAGAAAAAAATCCTTGCTTCACGCCATCGTCTTCTTAGCGCTTCACTGCTCACCTCTGCAGCCATTGCAGGACTCAGTTATTTCGTGGTTTTACAGCACGGCCTTCCCAATCGCTATGAGAGTGACCCGGCACATATAACAGCTACAGGCGACCCTGAATGGAAACACTGGGAACATTGTGAAAATATCGAGGACAGACTCAGCAACAATCAGGATCTATGCACTATTGGCCGTAATAGCGGGACGGAAAGCTTTATGTTCTGGGGCGATTCCCATGCAAGAGCAATGGCATCAGCTATCGATCTCAGTGCAAAACGCCAGGGCGAAACAGGCAGAATCGCGACCAAATCCGCATGCCTTCCCCTGCTGTCAATTGATCGCCCCAACAACCATGCCTGCTATGAGTTTAACGAACAAGTTCTCCAGTACATTGCAAGCAAACCAACGATACAAACCGTCATTCTGGCTGCACGATGGGCACTATCGGCGAATGGAACACGTTATAAAAAAGAATCAGGACCTCCTGTTCGATTGGTTGACCTTCAATCAGCTGAAGACACCAGCAAAACCAACGTCGAAATTCTCGAGATCGGGTTAAGGCGAACAGCTGAAAAACTACAAAGCATGGGAAAAACGGTAGTGTTAGTGGCCCCAGTTCCGGAGGTCGGATTTGATGTCCCGTCCGCCAATTTCATTGCACAAATAACTGGCCGCGATGCCAATGCAATTATCTCCCCCAGGCTTGATGAGTATCTGCAAAGGACAAAAGATGTTATGAATACTTTCAATTCATTGAAACAGGAAGGTATCGTTAAAATTATTAACCCTTCAGAGTACCTTTGTGACAATCGGCGCTGCAAAGTCGTTATACATGCTACACCGATATACCGGGATGACGATCACCTTTCAACGTTCGGATCCAAATATATTGCCTCTTCATTCGATAAAGCTTTTACAGCATACTGATTCAGTGCAAATGATCGAGCCTCGACTGTCCACCTTCCAACAAGTAAAAGTCACAGTGATATTTAGCAAATTAAGGCTGAAAAGAACGCGGCGAATATGCGAAATCCTTTGTAGCATCCTCATGTGAAAAAACCATATCCATATTCATGCGATGAATCATGGCATCATTCAGATAGCGGTATCGGGGAATCAGCCGAATTAGTTTTAATGCCATTCGGACAAAAACAAGAGGAACATTGATAATTCGAGCTTGTTTTCCACAGGAATCAAAAACTTTTTCAACCATGTTGCGATAACTCAGAATCTCGCCTCCACTCAGGTTATAGATTTTATTCACCATAGCCGGATGATGCAATGCTGTGACACAAGCTGAGGCCAGATCATCTGCATGTACCGGCTGTCGTAATGCCCTCCCCTTGCCAATCACAGGGAAAACACCAAAGGTATTAATCATGGAACGAATAAATTCAATATTCTTGTCTTTGCCGGCCCCATAGATAAGCGTAGGGCGAAACAGGGTCCAGCTGATGCCTTCCGCATTACAAATCTGCTGAAAGTTGCGTTCTGCCAGCGCAAGGCTATTTATCATAGCGTTTTCGGCTTCATCCGGAGAATCCCTCTTGGTAATCACGCTGGTGGAACTGAATGCTATGATACGATGAATGCCGCTGCATTTTAGCTTCCCCATTAAATCCGCCATGAAATGCAAGCCTGCAATATGTATCAACACATCAGCATTCGGAAATTGAGCATGATCAAGATGGTTCAG
>WFUI01000117.1 GCA_015485035.1 Mariprofundus sp. | reverse complement strand
GGCATCATCAAGAACGTGCTCGGATTCAGGCAATTCTCCTTGCGCGGACTGAAAAAAGCACATGCAGAGTGGCAACTGGTTTGCATGGCATGGAATATCAAGCGTATGTTCACTCTGAAGAGCGTATGAAGTGGCAAGCTATCTTGCGTACTGCACAATCAGGCAGTAAGGAATCAAAAAACAGTCGGCTTGCCTGGAGGGAATTAATGCTATCAACTACAAATGACGCAAGTCCGACAGACTGCTAGCATGCCATCACTTTATTGCCAATGATGCCACCAACAAATGCCGCAATGGCCACCACAGCCAGAATGCTCCAATTCATATCAACAACATGAAGGTATGTGAGGAAGCCACCCAAAGACGAAAAAGGAATAACGAAGCTGACTATATAAGCCGCCTGTTCAGGTTCAAAATCAAGCGGAATCAGCAAAGGGAAAGGCATAAAAGCGACTGTACTCATGACCAGAGCACAGCCGCTTGTTATGCATAACCGTAGCTATTTATCTGGTTCCAGATACAGGTATGTTATACCGGCACTAACGCCAGCACCTTCACTGCCGGACACGGCGACAGGCTGCAACGAGATATTTTTTTTGCCGCCGCCAATCAACGCCTGTGCGCCAACACCGACGCCCGCTGTTGCTGAACCACCGGCGCCGAAGTATTTACCGGCCAACTGATAATCCCCTGCTTTGTAGTCAGCGGATATCACAGCGTAAACCATTGTGGTGTTTCGATCATATGAAATATCAAAACCCAGACCTACGCCGGTTTCGCCTTTATAGTCTTCAACATCACCGGATGTTGATTTAAATTCACACGTTACATTTTCTGTTGAGTGAACAATCAAACTGACTCCGGAGTCGGGGACTGTTTTGCACGTCAGAGCGCCAATACGAGCACCTGCTGATGTTTCAGCCGATGCTTGCATCGGCACCATGGGCGCTGTTGCGATCAACGCAATACCCAATACATATTTTACGCTATTTCTCATGCTTGCCATAAGGTATCTCCTTTTTATTTGGTAACGCAACATTTGCTCTGTAAGTTGGATAAACGTTGGTTTTCTATTACCACCAACATACAGTGCCCCGCGCCTGAACATTCATGATATGATTGCTCTATGGCTACAAATGACATCTGTAATTGCAGCTATATATGAAGACGAACAAAGACTGAAAAGGATGCAATATTATTTTATAGTTTTAACCGTGACCGTAACCATGGCACGAGAAAATCGACCAGCTTTTTTGCCAGCGGTGAAGCATGCCCAGGCTGCAGCAAACTCATGGGTCTCGACAATTGCGGTTGAAACGGGCGCGTGGTCAAAACAGATTCTCCAGTTGGCAAGCAAAACTGTGAGACCACACCGATACCCAAACCTTGTCGCACCGATTCAAGCACTGCCGATACCCCCCCCATACACAGGTGAACATCGGGCCGTGCTCCGGTTGCCGTCATCCAGGCTCGTTCCAGTACTTCGCGTGTACCAGAGCCCTGCTCTCGCCAGATCAGTGGATAATCGTGCAGCTGGCCTAATTTAATGGATGCATAATCCGCCAACGGATGATCGGCAGGCATCACCGTGACAATTTTATCTTCACCCAGATGTTCAACGCTACAGCATTCCGGCACGCTGGATGGGATGGGGCTTTCCACCAAACCCAAATCATGCTGCTCCATATGCTCAAATACCTGCTGACTGTTACCACTATCCACAAACACTTCGATCTGCGGGTACAAGCTGCGAAATTCAACCAGCGCACCGGGCAACAGCGAGCCTGCAATCGTTTGGCTGGCAGACAGATAAATGCGCCCGGCCTGCAGGCCGTGTAACGCATCGGCAAAGCTGTTTACATCCTGCATGGACTGCTGAACCTTCAACGCATGGATATAAAGAGCCTCCCCATCGCCTGTTAATTGAACCCCACGTCCCTTCCGTCGATACAGCGGCATGCCTATCGTTTCCTGTAAGCGTTTTAACTGATTGGAGATGGCCGGTTGAGTCAGGCATCGGGATTTGGCGGCAGCACTGACACTACCAGTGTGTACCAGGGCGACAAAACTAAGCAGATGTTCCGGATGAATATTCATCCGGTAATGATATCACTATATTTGATATATTATATCATCAATCATCATTATTCATAATAACATAACACCATACACTGCGCCCCATGATATGTGTGGATAAAAACCGTGTTCAGTAAAGAGAAACGAGCCGATACAGCCAATGGCATTTTATTTGTCACCCTGTTTGCATTGGCCGCCACGCAAATCAGTCAATGGCCCTGGATTCAACAACTGGGCATCAGCCCGCTGATCATCGGCATTGTATTGGGTATCTTCTATGCCAACACCCTGCACCACCGCATGCCGGAGACATGGCTGCCGGGCATCAGTTTCACCGCCAGAAAAATCCTCCGCCTGGCCGTCATGTTATATGGCTTTTATATCGCCCTGCAGGAAGTCATGACGATTGGCTGGGTAGGTTTCGCAACAGCCAGTTTTATCGTGATCAGTACATTATCCAT
>WFUI01000116.1 GCA_015485035.1 Mariprofundus sp. | reverse complement strand
TCAATGCGTTATCAAGGGGCTCGCAGCAGCGAGCAATCACGGGTTTGGCAGGATATCAGCCAACGCCTTGATGATCTGGATGTAGATTCCAGCACAAGTTGCGCCAGCGATATGTTTGAAAAGCATGCTGGCAGCGTCGAAGAGTATGTCTCTGCACTGGAACCGGTCGCCGGACAGCGTGGTGCGGCATTTTCCATCAATGACAAGGTAGTAGGGCTCGAACTGTTCGACAGTCCGGATACCTATTATGCAATGTCACCCAAGATCATTCGCAGTTATGCACTGGATAGCCTGGCCAGTAAGCCATCGTCAATACAGGTGATGGCAGTCATGGTGAGAAACATGTTGCGAGATGTGGCCAGCTCTCATGTGGAACAGTTCAAGGCAATCGGTATGGGTAACGACCTGCGCCTGACCGCCAGTGAGCATCACGGCGCAGCGCTGGAGGCCGAAGGTCGCATCGTACATCTGTGTGCATTTAGCAAGACGCAGACCGAATCCGGTGGCCGTAAAGATAATGACGAACAATCCAAACAAAAAGATCGTGAATCGTTTATTAAGGCATTGCAGCAAGCGTACTCAACCAACCCCCGCTTGTATATTGTCTAGGCGCCCGATAGTAGTACTAAGGTGTGAGCGACAGGGATGTTGCTCCTTTTTGACACAGCATTATCTGCAATATCGTGCAGGGGAGGTCATAAAATGGATGAATCACTGGCGCAAGGCCTGTATAACCGCATGTCAAGAGATATTCATTGCCGTGTTACAAGCCGAATTGATGCAATCAGCACAAAGCCACGCGGCAGGATGCGACGCAATCCGTGGATGAAGAACCGGCTTGCTGAGCTCAAACACGTCTATCGCGAACAATTGCTGTTCACAGAGACCCATGGGAGCAAAAAACACGCTGTCAGTTGCCTGTTTATCCTGCAAATGCACAGTCACCAGCGGGCGCAACTATGTTGTGTGGAAGTGCATGCACTGGACTATAGCGTGGAATATCATCCGATATGCCTGTATATCAATCATCATGCTATGGCCAGGGTGATTCAGATTGCCGGCAAGCTCGATGGTGACACGCTGCGCCAGTATTATCAGCAAATGTTGTACACCGCTATCAACGTGTTGTCGCATGACAGCCTCACTCTGCACAGCACGGTTTATATCGCCACATTGGAAGGGCTGTCAATCTGGACGATTGATGAATATGATTGCGGTAAAGGCGCAGGACTCACCATGCGGACCTTTATCAGCAAAGATGTGTTGAATGCGAACAAGCGGCAGTATTACCAGAATCTGATTGCGCTACCAGCCGAGCAACGCTATCTGATAACCGAGAATAGAGAATAATCTGATTCTCTATAGTATGTTAATGCTCTGCTGGACATTTATTTTGCAGCCAGAAGCTGGCGGATCATGTCCTCCAATCAATTATTAAGTACTATATGATTTTGTAAACTGACGGGATGTGTGAGGCAGGGCAGGAGCATGTTCGTCAGAGTATTCTGATGGATTCGGCGACGCCTGAACAGGGTGCTGACATAATTATGCTGGCGCCTAGATACTGACCAGAAGTCGCATGACTCTCTCGAGAGTAAAGACTAGGATTTTACTAACTCTTAATCGATAAGACAAAGGTAAAACTATGGCGTCGGTAACACTATCCAGTAAATATCAGCTTTCGATCCCAAAAGCGATCAGGGAGCAGTTACATCTTAAGGCCGGGCAGAAATTTTCGCTGATTATCAAAGGGGGCGTGATTGAACTGGTGCCCATGCGTAGTATAGAGTCGGCAAGAGGCATATTGAAAAACGCCAATCCCAATCACTACCGCGACCGGCGGGATCGCAGTTAATGGCTGTACTGGCTGATACCTGTGGCTGGCGGATACCTACGCGCTCTATCTGGGTAAACTAAGAGAAGTCGTCGTACCCATCTCGGTGCAGTTCGAGCTCTATAAATGGGTCTACCACGAAGCCTCCGAAGCCCATGCGCTGGAAATCATTGGCATCACCGAGCAGGTGCGGGTCGAACCACTGGATACCAGCACCGCTCTGCTGGCGGCGGATCTGGCCATGCAACGAAAACAGTCCTTTGCCGGCGCCGTTATTTACGCCGCGGCAAGACAGCAACAGGTCAAACTTGTGACTTCAGATAATCACTTTGAAGACATGCCGACGGTTGAGTGTTACAGTAAGACAATTGCCTACTGATGTGATGGAAGAAGACTGTCCTTCAGCAATCTTCTGGACGCTCAGTAATAAGGAAGTCAATGAATTTGGGGAGTAACGGGCACAGTGTTGGTGCTGGTGCTGGGGAGCGTGGGGCAATTACATGGTCATGCACTTGGACTGAATCAACTGTTACATGAACGCATAGAAATCCACGCATTGGGGATCAGGCTATGAATAATATCTTTACATGCATGAATCCAGATTTGATCGCTGAATGTATCAAGCTGGCTAAATTCAGGATTGTGTATATCAGCTCTAGCTTGAATGAGGTTATAGCCAGTGCGATAGCATCAAAATGTACCGAGTTGAAAGATGATATAACAGTCATTCTGGATGTTTCTGAAACAGTTTGCCATTTTGGTTATGGCACCGCGCTTGGCTATGAATTGCTCCAAGAAGCCGAGATCGAGATACAACGTGTTGAAAATCTGAGAATCGGCTGTCTTATAGTCGACCATGCTGGCTGGGTTTTTACACCCACACCGCTGCTGCTGGAAGCTGACAAGGTGATTGATACGCAGCCGAACGCAATAAAAGTGCTTCCAGAGCAAATATTGATGCTGTTGCAGTCAGCTGCTCCAAAACAGCTAACAGAAGACGAGAAGGATGATACTGACTGCGATCCTGATGTGATGCCTGCCTCGATTAAAACTGAGCAGGTCAGTAAACAAGAAATAATAGAACTGACTCAGAAACTGGAAAAAAATCCGCCACAAAAATTTGACATATCAAGAAAGGTTAATGTTTTCAATACAATGATTGAGTTTGTAGAGCTGTCTCTAATAGGCGCCAGTGTCAGTAAACAGACAGTGCGGATACCTGCAAAACTACTTGTCGGCGGTGTTGATAAAGCGATGCAGAGTAAACTCAGAACAGGATACAGCGTTCTCCCGAAAGATAGTAAATTAAGTGGAAAGCATCTTAATGATCGCGTAAATGATGTGCGTAATACTTTTACACGATCAATCCATAGGTTCGGCCGTGTCGCGTTGAAAGACAAACGAAAACATTTTGACAAAGCGCTATCTGAAATAGAGGCTGAAATTGAACAATTTCAGAATGAACTCAGAGAGAATCTGGAGGGTGAGCTGGATAAGCAGAAGAATGAGTTGGCGAAGGCGCTGATACCGGCAATAAAAGATAACCCCCCACTAGAGTTGACAGGGCAGATACCTGGTGACAAGCCTGCAGCGGAACAGGCAGAGAGATACATGAAACAAGAGCTAGATGCTGTATTTCCAAAAGCAGAAGATTTAATCAAGGAAATGAAGCTGCACTGTGTCTTCAAGGGGGTTACCTATGAAACTCTCAAGAATGAAGAATTTCAGACGCTGGTGCAACAGGAGTTCCCTTTGGTTCCATGGGACAGGATGTTTAGGGAGTTTAATGCCATTAGTTCGAATAAATAATAATAGATCTTGCCATGTGTGAAGCATTGGTTATCCGTCTTGGTTCATGTCATCAGCCAATGGTGGCGAGACTTGCGAATGCTTTATGAGTCTCGACGGGAAAGTGTTAGAAGCAATCAGAAATCAACCTGGCATTAAGGCCCGGGAGATTGCACAGTTGCTAGATGTTGACAAAAAGCGCGTCAACAGCCTTTTGTATGGCAAGCTTAAAGGTAAAGTCCGACAGGACAATGGCTATCAGTGGTATCCGATTTGCGCCGGTTCAACAGGTGATACTGGAGGTAAGGATGCAGTCGAGTGCCCCGATACACCCTTATCTAAATTATGCCGTTATTACCTGGCTTGTCTGGGGCAGGACGAAAACGGCGTATCAGTATTTGCGGACAACAAATTCGGCGATGCAGATTACTGTGAAATTAATCAGCTACCGATTGAGTCGCAGGCTGCGGTATTCGCCGAGGATGGCGCGCAGCAGTTACTTGGCCGATTGCGAAAAGATCGATCTCGGCTAGGGATGTATCTTGGCTATCCGACAGCACTAAGACAACACACTTCAAAAAAAGGCTGGACTGGGTTTTTTGTTGAGCCAGTCTTTTTGTTTCCTGTCGAACTGGAAGGCGACGGGACGGGTACGCCGAAACTGGATATTTCCTACCCGATGATCAACCAGTCTGTATTAAAGCGATTCAGTAATGCAGACAAAGAGAACCTGATGGAAGAACTGGTTCAGCTTGAAGATGAGTTGGGAATTAACGGAGACGCAGACCCGATAGAACTGGATGAGTTGGCGCAACGCCTCGCCAGCATACGGACTGAGTGGCCGTGGAAGGAGGAGATTGATCCCGATAATTTATCGACAGGATTATCGCTGGCGGAAATTAACGAGGCAGGTGTTTTCAATCGGGCAGTATTGGTTGTCGCGGAACGTTCTCCTTTTACGCAGGGATTGGAAAGCGAACTGAAAAGTCTGGCGCATCTTCAGCCCGAGCAGTATGCCAATACAGCATTGGGTCAATGGATATCAGGAGATATACCGCAGCCGAGCACCGGCGAGTCGCCTTCATTGGTGGAAGTGCTGCCATTGAACACTGAGCAGCGGCAAGCAATCAATCATTCGCTGGTAAACCCGCTTTCTGTTATCACTGGTCCGCCTGGAACAGGCAAATCCCAGGTGGTGACGGATATGCTCATCAACTGTGCCTGGCACAACAAGCGGGTTTTATTCGCCAGTAAGAACAATAAGGCGGTGGATGTTGTTGAAACCCGGGTAAACAATCTTGGCTCACGTCCGCTACTGCTTCGTATTGGTTCCAGAGCTTACCAGACACGCCTTGCAGAATACTTGATTAGCTTGCTCTCAGCGACGATTACCGAGGAGGACAAGCAGGAATATGAGGCGGTTCGCCAGCAGCGATTGTTGCTAGATGAAAAGCTGAACAAACTAAGTGCTGAAATTGACCGTGTTATTGAGCTGCGAAACGCCGTTGATCAGCTTGAACAGGCAGCAGAGGAGGCTAGAGAGAAGTTGCCACCAGGTGTCAAGCGCCATCTGAAAGAACTCGAAATTTCGGATGCTACGCAGGCTATTGAGGAATTTAAGAAAAAACTCGAGAGAGCGCGCTTAGACAAACAGCCGATATTTACGCGCCTGGTATGGTGGTTGCTGAAGAAAAAAAGATATCAAGCGCTACGTGATATGGCTTGTCGCATGTCGACAGTTTTTGAAAAGTTGGCCGTTGACCTGCCGAAAACAGCGCCCAGTGATGAAGCGATTTCTGAATGGTTGGCGGTCAAAGATGAGATTATTCCACGCATAAAGCACGCGATTGTCTTCAAAGAATATCTGTCTGCGCTGGCAGAGTTGCAAAACTCGCGGGCCCTTGAGGCTATCTATTCTGATCAGTCTGACTTGATCCATCAGCTTTCTACAAATGCGGAAGCGCTTTGGTCATGCTGGCTCAGATTACAGCCCGCCAAGCTCAGTAAGGAAGACAGGGCGATGTTGGCCAGTTACAAGGCCATATTGCGAATGGTTATTGAAACTGGCCCGGATGCAAAACTCGGATCCAAAATCTATAAGGAATACGTATCCCTGTTCCCTAAAGTATCGCACTTGTTGCCGTGCTGGGCGGTCACCTCACTATCGGCACGAGGAAAGCTACCGTTTCAGGCCGATTTTTTTGACATAGTTGTATTCGATGAGGCGAGCCAGTGCGATATTGCTTCAGCCCTGCCTTTACTGTATCGGGCAAAGCAGGCTGTCATCATCGGTGACCCTAAGCAGCTTTCACACATCAGTGCGTTGCAGAAGGGGCAGGATCAGATGTTCCTCGAGAAATTTGATCTACTCCAGTACGCCAACTGGGCCTATTCCTATAACTCACTGTTTGATCTGGCTTCCAGTCTGTCTGCCGGGGATGACATTATCAGTCTGCGCGATCATCACCGCAGTCATGCAGATATCATCGGCTTTTCCAATTCGATGTTCTATGAAGGCAAGCTGCGTGTTGCCACCCGGTACGAGCACCTTAACCGCAACCCGAAAGAACCCGGTGTTCGCTGGATAAATGTCAACGGGGCGGTGCGCCGGCCGACCAGCGGAGGTGCAGAAAACGAGGCAGAAGCAAAGGCCGTGGTCATGGTGCTGAAAAAACTGATCATTGACCGGGGATATCGAGGTAGTGTAGGCGTAGTAAGTCCTTTCCGTGCGCAGGCGAATCTGATCCGCCGCTTGGTGGAAATGGATGATGTGCTGGGGCCGGAAGTGATCAAGCACGATTTTCTGGCTGACACTGTGCACAAGTTCCAGGGCGACGAGCGTGATGTGATGGTATTTTCCCCTGTTGTTTCAAATGGTATCACGCCTGGTGCACTGAGCTTTCTGAGAAATAATGGCAACTTGTTCAATGTGGCGATTACGCGAGCACGCGCAATGCTGCTGGTTGTAGGCGATCAGCAAGCAGCATCTCAGTGCAGCGTGGACTACCTGGCGAAGTTCGCCGTTTACGCCAGCGAGCTGCAGACTGCTGAGGAAAAACAGATTGAGCATGATATTGAGGATTTGGGGCCAGAATATCCAGTTGTCTCCCATCCGGAGCGTGTGTCAGACTGGGAGCGGGATTTGTACAAGGCTTTGTACGCCAATGGTATCAAGACGCTGCCGCAATACCAGGTCGAAATGTACGCTCTGGATCTTGCGCTGTTTGATGGGGAGAGGCGACTGGATATAGAAGTCGATGGAGAACGCTACCACCGCAATTGGACGGGTGAGTTGTGTCGCCGCGACCAGATACGTAACCAGCGAATGTTCGAGCTGGGATGGGATGTGATGCGGTTTTGGGTGTATGAGGTCAGGGATGACATGGAAGGTTGTATTCAGCGAGTCCGATCATGGCTGGAGGAGCGTGAATGAGTACGGAGGTTTACTTGAGAGATGATCCGGGTATGCGCGGCCATCTGACAGGCAGGGTGAGGGAGCGACCTGATGGCAATGCATGGTTCGTGAGATGGAATGATGGCAGTTCAGGGTGGAAACCGGAATATGAACTGGTGTTCATAGATGATGACCAGGATGACGATGATGTTTTCGCATTGCTGAAGCGCAAGGAGTTTGGCCGCCTCAATGATCTGAGACGGAATATCACCTACATCCAGCTGAGTGGCCGCCTGGCTAACGTCGTCTACAGTATGGATACGACGAATACAGACTTTTATGCCTATCAGTACAAGCCCGTACTGACTTTTCTCGAATCTCCTTCTGGCGGTATCCTGATCGCGGATGAAGTCGGTTTGGGTAAAACCATCGAGGCCGGCCTTATATGGACTGAATTACGCGCGCGTTTTGATGCGCGTCGTCTGGTCGTTGTCTGTCCAGCGATGCTCAGGGAAAAGTGGTGTGATGAACTGAATGCGCGTTTTGGCGTCGATGCAATCCAGATGAATGCCGCCGAATTATTGAAGGAATTGAAAAAAGACAGGCATGAAGTTCCTCAAGGCAAGGGTTACGTCTGCAGTATTCAGGGCTTGAGGCCCCCGAGTGGTTGGAAGAATGTTGAGAAAAGCAAATCCGCAAGTGCCGAACTGGCGCGATTTCTCGAAGAGCTTGTGCAGCATGAGCCGGTAATTGATCTGCTTATTATCGATGAAGCGCATTACTTGAGAAATCCGGAAACGCAGAGTGCTGTGCTCGGTCGCCTGATGCGTGAAGTCAGCGAATATACAGTGCTCCTGTCTGCAACGCCGATCAACAATAAGTCCGATGACTTGTTCTCACTGCTGAAGTTGGTTGACCCGGACACTTTTTCAAATGATTCAGTATTTCCGCAAGTGTTACAGGCCAATGAACCGCTTATTAAGGCGCGTAGAGCTGCACTCGATCCGGGCGCCGGTGGTGAACAATTAAAACAGCATCTGCAAGAAGCTGCTGCACATCCGTTTCTGAGAGAAAACAGGCAGTTGTCGGGCTTACTTGAGCGCGATTTTTCGCCTGATGTTCTATCGGAAAAAGCCAACCGTATCGATATAGCGAATCGAATCGAGAGAATCAATCTCCTCAGACATGTAGTCAACCGCACGCGCAAAGCCGAGGTGCAGGAACTCAAGGTGGTGCGAGAGCCTTATAGTCAATTCGTGCCGATAGATGACAATGGCATCGAGTGGGAATTCTACACGAGGGTGACCAAGGCGATTCGTAAATATGCAAAAAATAAGGGCATCAACGATGGCTTCCTGCTTGCGCCGCCACAGCGACAGGCGTGCAGTTGCATGTATGCGGCGGCAGTATCCTGGCTGAGCAAGACCGGTATAGAGGATATCCAGAGTCTGCTATATGAGGATATCGGTGAAGACGAGCGTGTAGGGGGTGACTATTCACCGCTGATCGAACATATCGTGAATGATGCTTTGTCTGGTTTGGATGTAGAGCAGCTCAAGACGCAGGACAGTAAGTACAGGGAATTCAAAAAAGTGGTTGTGGCTCACCTTGAGAAACATCCGAACGAAAAAATTATTGTCTTCTCGTTTTTTAAGGGCACTCTCTATTACCTTGCGGACAGGTTAGCGGAAGAGGGTATTACTACCCAATTGCTTCACGGCAGCATGGGTGAGACGAAACAGGATGTGATCGACAGGTTCAGGAAAGATACAAGTATATCCGTGCTGCTGACATCAGAGGTGGCGAGCGAAGGTGTTGATTTACAATTCTGCCGGGTGCTGATCAATTATGATCTACCGTGGAATCCGATGCGGATCGAGCAGCGAATCGGTCGTATAGACCGTATTGGGCAGGAGTCAGACAAGATATTAATCTGGAATCTGGGTTATGCGAACACGATTGACCAGAGAATATTCGATCTGCTGCTGGATAAGCTGAACATTTTTGAGCAGGCGCTGGGCGGGATGGAGGCGATTCTGGGTGAGATGATTGGTGAGTTGACCAGTGATTTGCTGAGTCGACCGCTAACACCCGAACAAGAGGCAAAGCGAATCGAGCAAACGTATATGGCTGCAGAAAACATCCGGCAGCAGCAGGAAGAGCTTGAAGCGAATGCAGCACACCTGATCGCGCACGGTGGTTATATACTTGAGCGCGTGAAGGCGGCTCATGAGTTCAGGCGCCGCATTACCGATTTGGATTTGAAGATTTTCGTCAAGGACTACCTGGATCGATACTGTCAGGGTCATGTATTCAGGGAAAACGAGAAAGACAGAATGGTGGTGGAGATCAAGCTGCCAGCTGACGTTTCGGTGAAGCTCGATGAATTTATACGTCAAAACCGATTGTATGGCCTAACAAAGCTTGCGACCCCGAATTTGGTTGAGTGCCGGTTTATCAATAAAATTAGAGGGTTACGACAGAGGCTGGAGCCCATTAATCAATTTCACCCGTTTATCAGGTTCATCAGTAAGCACCTGAAGGATATGGAGCAGGGGTTTTATCCGTTGATTGCTGTCAAGCTGGATCATGCTGCTCTGCCATCGCTGGAAAAAGGAATTTACGCATTTTCTGTCAAGAAATGGACATTCACTGGCATCAGAACAGAGGAAGAAATCCAGGCGCGTGCATTGGTTTGTTCGGGCTCGGATTCGCGCATGTTGGATTCAGATCAGTCATGGGAAATTGTGAACGCAGCGCGTGTCAGCGGCGAAGATTGGTATGCAGTGAAAAATGAAGTTGACACCAAACAGGTCGAGATGGCATTCGACGCTTGTGACATGAAAATCAGCTCGGACTACAACACGAAGAAGACCGACCATGTTAATGAAAATGCAGACAGGGTAATGTTGCAGATAAAAACGGCAGAAAAACATCGTGACAGACTGTTGACAACCCAAAAGGGAGTTCTGGAAAAATACAAATCCCAGGGCAAGCGTCACTTGCTGCCAATGATAGAAGGCAAGATCAGAGCCATCGAAAACAAATTCGAGATGCAGATCGAGAAATTGAAGCAAAAGGCGGAAATGACGTCCTCATCAACAGATGTGGCGTATGGAGTAATAAAAGTCGACTAGTCCAGGAGCGCATATGGTATGGAAGAAAGCATTTGGTGCTCTCAAGGCCAGTTTAGGACTGGTCGATGAGGCGCAGTGGATTCTAACGGACAATACTCAATTTGAGGATTTGAAGTCGGGCACGCCGCAGCAACTTGTGATCGGGCTGGATTTCGGCACGGCCTTTACAAAAGTTGTTATAGGCGAGCAGCGTGTGAGGTATGCAGTCCCTTTCAAGCCATTCACGGGCAGGCAGAACCCTTTCCTGCTTCCTTCGTTACTGTCTGTTATAAACGGCGATGGAGAGTGCTTGCTTGGCAATAGCACAGATTCTGCACATGTCATTGATAATATCAAGATGCGCCTGATCGAGCGTGATTTCAGTAATGAGACGAAAACCCATTGCGCGGCTTTTCTTGCTCTTGTGCTCAGATATTCCCGTGGCTGGCTGCTCCATACGCACAGGAATGTCTACAAAAGACGCAGGTTAAATTGGTATATTAATATTGGATTGCCTACGGACAGTTATGACGATACTGACTTGGTGGACGCTTATGGTGAAATTGTACGCATGGCCTGGGCGATCAGCGTGTTGCCGGGGCCAATCTCATTAAGTCGAATTCGAACCTACATTGATGCAGACTACGATGAAGCGCCATTCCCTGAGCCTTACAAAAGTCGTTTGCTTCATCCGGATTTCATCAATACATACCCTGAGTTTGCTGTCCAACTTGCGGGATATGTTCGTTCACCGCGGCGTCAGGAATCGTTGCATATGTTAATTGACGTGGGAGCAGGCACTTTGGATGTGACAACATTCAATGTTTTCAAAAATAGCGATGGCGATGAGGTATACCCGATTTTCGCACAGGAAGTAGAACCCTTGGGGGCACGCTATCTGCTCGAAAAACGTCTCACATGCATCGATAATGCGAGGCGTGCAATATTTTCACCCTTTCAGAATATGCCTAGCGACGATGAGTTTGCGAGAGAAGCAAATCTTTCACTGGAACAATTACATGAGATTGATCGCCCCTTTAGGGCTCAGGTTTCGGCATTGATACGCGGAGTCATGAAATATACAAAAGATCGGCGCTATCGTGAAATACATCAGTGGAAAGATGGCGTCCTGACCTTTCTTTGCGGCGGGGGTGTTTCGATCGGGTTTTACCGGGATATATTTAAGCAGTTCGAGGGCAATAAACCACCATTTAAAATTGCGCCGATACAACTGGAAATTCCTGATGATCTTGAAGCGCCGGGCTTGAAAAGAGCAGGTTACAGTCGACTTTCCGTTGCATATGGGCTGTCATACGACCCATTTGATATTGGCGAGATCAGAAAAAAAAGCGAGGTGGAAGATGATGACGATCCGGATCCGGATCCGGATTCAAATAAATGTCCATTATGTGGCGGTACCGGGGAGCCTATGGGGCGGTGCCCAAAATGCAATGGCAAGGGCTGGATCTGAGTTAGGCATGATATCTTTATCGGGGGCGATTTGCCTATGAATGCATTGAATTTTCTGCCCTCATTGTCAGCATACGACCAACTCGAAGCCACCGAAGGCGCACTGGATCCATTGGGGTTGTATCCCATTTCCGATGCGCTGACGGTGAATAAGCTGTGCCCCGGGGTACGTGAGCGTCAGAAGCATCCGGGTTTTCTGGTTCCGATTGCAATCGGCGCGAGGGTGGCTGAGAAATTCGATGGTCATTACTCTGTTGAAAACGGCATTGCGCCCATCCAGATATTTGAATGGTATGTGGTGCAGTCGCTCGTCAAAACATACCGCATTAAAGAGCCAGAACAGTTGGTGGGGCTGCCAGGCAAGGATAAAGTGTCGCAGGCTATCGACCGCTTTGGTTGCGTCAACAGCGAAAATTATCTGAAAACCGCTTCGGTATTCGGCTTTTACGGCGTTTATAAACTTCTGGCGCGAAGCCTGGGCATTCTGCACGAAGATCAGCCAGATTCGTATTGCAACACCCTGATCAGCGCATGGGAGCAGGACCAGAAAGCAAACAATGTCAATTTTCAAGCCATCGCTGAGTTGGCGCGTAAGGCTATCGATTACGGCCTCAGGTATGAAAAAACGAACCGCAACTGGCCACACTGGGAAATTTTTGCAAACTCAATCAAACCAAGATCGCCGGGAGCTGCGGTTAGGGATTGTATTTGGTCACGGCTTGTCAGTGAGGAAGAGCCGCTGCGCGCCGAGTATATCCACTATATGGTCGAGGAAGGCGCGGATGTGCTGACGCGGTTGGAGGGTGGCGAGCGGCTGATGCACAAACGCTTGCTGCGGCGCGCGTCTCAACCGATGCGCGAGTTACTGGATACCGTGCAGTGTTACGAGGAATTCGCCCGCTTGTTGACGGACGCATTCAACCAGATGCTGCATCGGGCGTCTGCCACAGAGAGGACAACAAGCGTCAATGTTCTCTCCCGTCTCGAAAATGTGAGTCGCGCCGTCAAGCGCTTGCCGGAGATACAGTCCCGACTTGTAGACGGCCTGGAGGCACAGGGGCTTGGTCATCGCCTTGAAGTATTTGCACCGCTGTTTGATAGCACATCCAGTCCGATTGACTGGGCTGAGGCATTGATATCGCATCACATCAATAACCAGCGCGCCAAGGCGCCGAGTGGTAAAATGCCGTTTTTTGACCGCATGGAAAATGGTTCGATCATCACCCGGCCTGCTTACCGGTTGAGTTCAGAACCCGGCGCCAGCAACGATTACGTGCATCAGTATCGTACCTCCTCCCTGTACTCGTTTGCCCGTGATCTCGAGAAGGTGAGCTGATGGCCAGGCGCGTTTCACCGTATCGCAAACTACTGGAACAATGGCAACCGCCGGTAGGTGCTGGTAGTCCCGTTGGCTGTTTGACGACGACCTTCACCTTTTCCGCGCCGTTCTTCGAGGAGCAGTGCCTGTCGCGTTTCCTGAACATTGAAAGTGATCCGGATGCAGATGGCCCGCTGTATTTGATTGAGAGAGAGGAAAAAATGGCTGACCTCAACGGTGCAGTTGTACTTGCGGACAGTCTACACTGCAACGAGGCCAGGAATCTGCGCTGGGATATCATCCCGGCGCGCGTTGTCGGTGGCGTGCAACACGCCAAGGTGAGCCTGCTGGTGTGGCAGCATTGTGTGCGTATTATCGTTGCATCAGCGAACATGACTGAAGATGGTTACTGTACGAACCAGGAGGTGTTCGGCGTGCTGGACTACTCCGCTGCTTCCAATCCGTCTCGCAGGGCTGCTGAATCAACACTGGAATTTTTGTCAAACCTGCCTGGTATCGTCGCCGCGAATTCAGCGTCGAAAGCAGTACAGCGCTGGCAGGCAGTGATCGAGCAGGCGAGAGCGTCGCTGGCGCGATGGACGCAGGTCGAAGACACGCTGTCGGCTGTCGATGTTTATCCGCTGTTCGTGATGCCGGGCGGGCCGAACCTGTTTGACGCAATCTACAATTCGTGGGCTTATGGTGGTTTGTCGGAAGCCCATGTGGTGAGTCCGTTCTTCGATCCAGTGGACAGGGCCTCGGCAACGACGGTGAACGCCTTACTGAAAATATTGACCGCACGTGGTACGGATAAATCAGTCCACTGGTATGTAACGGGCGAGGAATCGCCTGAATGCGGTTGGTGGCTACATCTGCCGAAGGCCTGTGATGAGGCGCCGCAACGCAAAGGCATCAAAACGATATTCAACCGGATCGAATTGAATCTAAAGGAAGAAGAGGCCGAGCACTTCAGGCCGCTGCACATGAAGCTGTACTGGTTTACCAGCAGAGACCATTACGCCTATGTTCTCGGTTCGAGCAATTTCACACAGCGCGGACTGGGTTTGAGCGCCCATCCGAATATCGAAGCGAATCTGATGTATGTGTTCCGGCGAAACAACAGGAAGGTGGTCGGGGCTTTCAACAAGGCCTGGCCTGCGTACACCAAGGTTAGCAACAAGCAGTTGTTATTTGGTGATGTTCGTCAGGACGACGATGAACCGGACTCACAGAGCCAATTGGCATTGCCGTTTTGGTGCGTCGATGCGTCACTTGATAGCATCGACGGTGCAATACAGCTGGTATTGATACTGGACAAACCAACGGGCAACTGGGTAATACGAGATTCTGAAGATGATGAGGTGGTGACTTCCGCAGCGCAGTGGGAGAAAAAAGGCAAGCCTGGTGTATTCGTGATCCCGTGGCAGCGGCCTGTGTTGCCCCGGTTGCTAAAGGTGGAATGGAGCGACGGTTTCGCTTTCTGGCCAGTCAATATCGCAAACATGTCGTTACTGCCGCCGCCAGAGGAACTGCGTGATCTCAGCCTGGATACTTTGATCGAAATCCTGACCAGCCAGGGCTCGTTGCGCGAGGCAATGAGACGAATCCTGAAGCGGCGGCAGGGCGGCAATGGCAGCGGTGATGCGCTGGCTGATGAGCTGGATCCGCATAAGCGGGTGCAGACATCTCATCATCTGATACCGCGCACGCGCCGAATTAGCCGGGTTTTCGATGGATTACAAAACCGGCTGGAGCGCCCTGTCGTCACGCTGGAAGCGCTCAATCGACGACTGTATGGCCCGCTTGGCGTGATGGCGGTTGTCAATGCGTTGGAAAAACACGCCGAGTCGAATGACGAGCTGGCCTTCCTGCTGTCCGAACTGATGCTGGTGTTGAAACGGATCGAGTACACCGAACAGGAAGGGACTTTGTCTGTGGCACAGTTCAAGGCCGGTATTCAACAAGTGATGTCTGCGTTGTCAGAACAGCTGGCGCAGGTCAGTGCAGCGGCCTCAACAATGATCGGCGCCTACAGTAATAAAGTCTGCCGGGAATGTCTGCCGGGCGGGTGCGGGTAGCGGCGACATGGCCTGGCATCACTTTTACAACGAAAACATCAACCTGCACGGTTCGGGCCGGATCAGTCGCAAGGATGCGGAGCGTCAGAGAAGAACGGCGACGCACATCCTGCGGCAATTCACGGTGGCACCGGGTCAGGTGCTTGCCGATGAAGTCGGCATGGGGAAAACCTTCGTTGCGTTGGCGGTCGCAGCATCCGTAACACTGCAGGACGATCGGCCTGTGGTCATCATGACGCCATCTGCTGTGCTCGAAAAGTGGCAACGTGATTTCAGTGTTTTCGCCAAAACCTGTCTGCCGCGCGACTTGCAGGTTCAGTTGAACATGGGCGTCGCCGATAACGGCGTTGAATTCCTCAAACTACTCGATGACCCACCGGAGCGCCGAAAGCAGATTATCTTTCTCGCTCATGGGGCTTTGAGCCGGAAACTATCTGACATCTGGGTGAAGCTGGCGATCATCAAGCGCGCGATGAAGCATCGTCACGCAAAGGCAGAACGCAGGTCGGTAGCGCGGTTCGCTGGCAAGCTGGTCAGGCAGGATGCTTATACACGCCGGTATCCAGGCTTGTGGCAAAAACTACTGGAACAGCCGACATCAAACTGGAAGAAAATACTTCATCAGGAGATGGGCGATACAGACGAGCAGTATATCGTTGACGACCCGGTACCAGAAGGCATCGTACAGGCGCTGGATCACCCGGATGTCAAGCCTCTGCTAGACGAGCTCTGGGCGGAAATTCAGTGTATTCCAATGCGTATCAGGAACAAGGACAACTTTGAAAAACGTCTAAAGGACGTTCGTGTTGGTATTCAGGCTATCTTGCCAAGGCTCTGGCAGTTGTGTTTTCAACGTGCGAATATCCAGTTGCCGCTGCTGGTGCTCGATGAGGCACACCATCTGAAAAACGCGGCGACACATCTGGCGTCGATGTTTCATAGTCCGGAGTCGGAAGCGGATGCCGACGTCGTCAGTAAAGGCCAGCTCGCTGGTGTATTTGAACGCATGCTGTTTTTGACCGCAACACCGTTTCAGTTGGGGCATCACGAATTGTGCAGCATACTTGAACGCTTCAACGGGATAGCCTGGGACAGCCAGGCAGCGCCGGAATGGGACAGGGAAATGTACCGGCAAAAACTTGTAGATTTGAATGCCGTGCTCGATGCCTCCCAGGGACAGGCGCTCGACCTGGAACGGAAATGGGGTCGATTGCGCGAAGACGATATGGTAGTTGAAGGAAAGCGCTATGACGTCAAGTGCGTCGATGCATGGTGGGGTGCAGTTACCCGTAACGATGTGACTGATGAAAACCTGAAGGCGCTGCAACGAACTATAACCGATACTATCATGGAGCTGGACCAGGCGAACCGCGCGCTGAAGCAATTTGTTGTACGCCACTCAAGGCCGCAGGTGCTGTCAGATAAACACGCGGATATCCCACGGAGGCGCAAGCTCAGTGGTAGATCCGTTGTGGATCATGATGATTCACACGATGATCATGATGGTGAAGGTCTACGAATTGATTCTGCTAGTGCATTGCCATTCCTGCTGGCGGCGCGCTATATCGCGCTGACGCCGGGACAACGACCGGTGACCGCAGAGGGGTTGGCGTCAAGTTACGAGGCATTTCTGGATACGCGCCAAAACCTGCTGGATGGCAATGTCAGCCAGGTGATCGAGGAGGATGTGGTCGTTGCGACAAATGATGTTGATGACACGCAAAACTGGTACCTGCAGAACATCATCGAGGCAATAAAGCCAGAAGGACGTGTTCTGTCAGAGCAACATCCCAAAATCGGGCCAGTTGTGGACAAGGTGATCGAGCTCTGGGGGCAGGGCGAAAAGGTGCTGGTGTTCTGTCACTATGTAAAGACGGGTAGGGCTTTACGTACACATATTTCCTACCTGATGCGAAAGAAACTGTATGAACAGGCTGCGAATAAACTGTCGTGCAATATGGATGAGGTGGAATACCAGCTTGAAAAAAATGCCAAGCGTTTCAGAAAGGGGTCGGGGCTCTACCGGCGAATGGAAGAAATCGTTGGTGCGATAATTTCAAGGTACAAGAACCTGGAGTCCGATCGTGACTGCTTGCTGAAAATCGTCCATCATTTCATGATTACACCGACATTTCTCGTGCGGTATTTTGAATTTGCTGGCAGTACAGTACAGCCGGAATCGCTTCATCTGGCCTTTGAGTACAGGGAAAAAAGCGGGCTGTCGTTTTCCGAGCTGCTACGGCACTTTTGCAAGTTCTTGAATGAACTGACTTCTGACGAGCGCGGGGACTATTTGCAGGCGCTGGATTCAATTCAGACCGGCGATATCACCCTGAAAAGTGACGTAAATGACAAGGATGAAAAAGATGCCATCCTCGCGTCAGTAAGGTTGATCAACGGCTCGGTTAAGCAGGACACCCGCCAGAACCTGATGCTGGCCTTCAATACTCCTTTCTATCCGGAAATATTGATTGCCAGTAGCGTGATGGCCGAAGGGGTCGACCTGCACCTGAATTGCCGGCACTTGATTCACTATGATTTGTCGTGGAATCCGAGCGACCTGGAACAAAGAACAGGCCGTGTGGATAGGCTGGGCGCCAAGGCGGAAAAGGCCGGGCAACCGATACATATTTATTATCCCTACCTGGAAGGTACACAGGACGAGAAGATGTATCGGGTGGTAATGGATCGAGATCGGTGGTTTAACGTCGTAATGGGCGGAACCTTTGAAGTGGATTATCAGACAACGGAAAAACTGTCTGAGCGGATTCCCTTGCCTTCGCAGGTATTACAACAGCTTAAGATGGATTTGGAATGTACTGGCGCAATGGATGGATGATTGAGACCAGGGGTGCATTCCCGAAGGTTTCGGTGATGCAGAAAAACAATCATTCTGCTACACAGTGTCTGGATGTGTTCATACTTTAGAATCTGATAGTATGGTTATGTGGTTCCATAGACTGACAGGGTTTGATGAGACAGGGCATAAGCATGTTCATCAAAATATTTTGGTGAGCGATGGCGTCCTGACATCCAGGGTCAACGGTAAACAATACCGATATGGCACACTACTGATACCGAGTCTTGGTGAGTTAAGGCAAGCCGTGACTCACGGTACTGGTGGCAATTTGCATTTGAGTGAAGTCGTTGCTGATGTTGTTACATTACACAAGGATCCAGCGAATGCAGGAGCGTTGTTTCAGGTTGCCTCGCAGTTCAATCTACTGGAAATGGTGCATCCTTCGGTGACACCTGAGCAGGGCATCGACATTTATGAGCGCGATCCCACACAGGGCCCGGCCTGTGCAATCGCTTGCGGAGCAGGAACAATATACAGAAATTACTTTGTGCCGGTTAACGACGAACTTGGGCAAACAGCTGATAATCAAATAGATTGCCTGGCAGATGTGGGCCGCCTGCTTGGCAATACAGATAACAATCTGTGGCAAATGAAAAATGGCTACGCACTGGCAACATCAGACGGTATGAGCGTTATTAATGAGCAGCTTGAAAGCATGTCTGAGACAGAACGCGACTCGATACGCAGCACCCTGCGTGTTGGGATTCAGCAAGACACCGAAGTGACGACTTCTGACACGCATCATACAGTCAGCCAGATATACTGCTCTGCATTACCCGTCGCTTACTCGAATATACCTGCAACGCTATGGGAGCCATTCGCGCGGCTGGTGCTTGAAGCTACCTATGAAGCTGCCCTGTGCGCTGGTATACAAAACAGTACGCGTACTGGCAACAATAAGGTGTACCTGACCCTGGTTGGCGGTGGTGCGTTTGGAAACAACATCGAGTGGATACTTGATGCGATTGAGCGTGCTTGTCGCATTTATCGCCAGTCCGGGCTGGATGTTTATATTGTTAGTCGTGGCAGTCACAACCAGAAGGTGCAGGAGAAACTAGCTATGTCAGGTTATGCTGATATACGATGACACTAATTTCCATGAGACGGCATCGTCATCGCCATCTCGCAAAAATCGGTCAGGAGGCACAAATGGATGATAACGATCTAAAACTGTTACTGCAGGCGCTGGAGTTTTCGGCAAAAAAACATACAAACCAGCGCCGCAAGGATATTGATGCATCACCCTATATCAACCACCCCATATCTCTGGCCAATATATTATGCAATGAAGCTCATGTAACAGATATAAGCGTTATCTGTGGCGCACTTCTGCATGACACTGTTGAAGACACAAAAACAACGCCAGAGGAAATAGCAAAGGAGTTTGGAGAAGACATCAGAAACATTGTCATGGATGTGACGGATGATAAATCCCTGGAAAAGGCTGACAGGAAGCGCAAGCAAATAGAGCATGCTGCACATATTTCAGACAAGGCCAAACTCGTCAAGCTTGCTGACAAAATCAGTAATTTGCGTGATGTTGCTAACAGTCCGCCGCCTGACTGGTCATTAGATAGACGGCGTGAATATTTTGACTGGGCAAAGCAGGTGATTGATCAGATACGTGGAGTACACCCAGGCCTAGAATCAATATTTGATTTAACATATCAGAATAAGCCTTGACTAATTAGTTTCGCTAAACCTGGCTTGCTCTGTTTTTTCAGGGCGCTAATTGCATTAGCTGTTACACTCGCCATCTATAAAGCCGGTTACGTCTGGGTCTTTGCAGGCAAGGCATGCATTATCATATGTGGCGCGCGTGCCGGTAACGCGACTGGCGCACACCGGGCTAAATATTGCAGTGCAGTAACGTGGCATATTGTCTCTGCACTGTATTACTTGAGGCGCTTCGTTGTGTGTTTGAGCCTCACCGGTCAATGTCGACACGACAAGCAGGATGGCTTTTGGGGTAACTGTGTCCATACCTATTACTCACGTTTTTTATAATTGAACGTGAGACAGCCATACTGGCTAAAAGTTCAATACAATTATTGATAGACAGGCATGGTGCTAATGCATATTAGCAACACCCAAGCGAACAGTTCGCTTGTTGATGTGAACTATTTCGCGCCATTGTGTATCCAGCAGAGTTGGCCATTCGAAAGCGTCTTTTCTATTAGTGTCACTCAGGAAAATACCAGACTGGTCGACCAATAGCAGAAATGAATCAGATGTACATTTTCTCTGTCTTATATGGTCTTGTATGATTTTGAGAGATTCATCATACTGACCTGATGATGCGCATGCATGGACAATGTAAATATCGGACAGATAATCTGCCTTACATATATCTTCATCATCCGTTGCCGTGATTCTGACTTCGGAGTATTGCCGCACCCATTCAGTTGCCAGCTGCCCACCCATATGGCCCCACAGCTCAAGACTGGCGTCGGTGTTGGTCTGTTGCCAGCATAGGTAATACTGCTGGGCAAACCAGTCAAGCATATAGCCACAAGGTTCTAATTGCAGATACTCATCCTGTTTTGCGGTAATGTGTTCAGCGAGTCGGTCAAGGCTGAGTGGTAGCATATTTGACATGTCAGTTGTCCTCGTATTGTTCGAGTGCATTGTTGAGTGAGGTGATGATGTCCTTGCGTAATGATCGGGGCTTGAGGATCTCGATGTCTTCGCCCTGCGATAGTATCCACCAGTGTAATTGCCAGCTGTTCTCGACGGTGGCGGTCAGCGTGGGGTACTCATCATTTTCTTTGTGTGTAATGACCTGGTCTTCAGACAAGGGTGTTTCCCGCAGAATGCTGCACAGCCATTTGGATAGATAGGCTTCCAGCCTGATCATCTCATGGTCACCAAAATAAAACGTATCCTCACTGGCATACTGGTCTATATCAAATTTCTTGATGCGCTTGACTGGCGCATCCAGTATGTTTGCCTCTGTCATACGGTGCACGGCATAACTCCGGAGGTCCTGATAATCCCACGCTGTCGCTATCAGGTACGGGGTGGAACCGCCCTGTATCAGGCTGTGCGGGTGCAACAGCATGGCTTTGGCTTCCTGTCCGGCCGATTGATACATTACTTCCAGTTGCTTATCCTGCAGCAGCGCCACCTGCACCGCTTCAAGCACGCCTTCTGCAATGCGAGGGGGGTGTAGTTGCAGCGTAATCGCCTTGCTCCGGATTTTGCCGGGCCAGCTTGCATGACGATTGGTTTTGGATAATGTGTCG